>DASQHH010000292.1:0-4351 GCA_035632195.1 Vicinamibacterales bacterium | reverse complement strand
CTGCTCCTCTATCCGGTGGTCGCTCTCGCCGGACGCACCCGGGTGAATTCCTTCGCTCGCGCTGCGCTTCCGGGTCAGCTGATCGCGTTCTCGTCCAGTTCCTCGATTGCGTCGCTGCCGGCGCTGGTCGAGGGAGCGGAGCAGACGCTGCGCCTGCCGGATGAAGTGACGGCGTTCGTGCTTCCGCTCGCCGCGTCGACGTTCAAATTCGCTGCGGCGGTGTCATGGCCGTTCGGCGCGCTCTTCGTGGCCTGGTTCTATCGCGTCGACCTGCATGTGCCGCAATACGCGACGATCGCCGCCGCCTGCGTCTTCCTCGGCTTCGTGGCGCCGGGCGTGCCGCGGGGCGCGTTTCTCATGCTCGCGCCGCTCTTCCTGGCGATTGGTCTGCCCGTCGAAGGGATCGGCATTCTCATCGCGGTGGACGCTCTCCCGGATCTGTTCGCGACGGTGCTGAACGCGAGCGGTGATCTCGCGGCGGCAGCTCTGGTGGCGCGATTGGCCGATTCTGGGATCTGATGTTCCCGATAAAGGGTGTACCAGGGGCGTGCGGAAGGCGGCAGATGGATTTCGGCTGAACGTGCGTCAAGGCCCTGAACCACGTGAGCCGAAGAAGCCACGACGGGTAACTCTGGACAACCGGCGAACAGCCTCTCGCAGCGAGTTCCGCCGGCACCTCCACCCAGTCGTAGTAAACGAACACCGGCGGCCGGGTGTCTGCCTCGCGCAGGTTTTGTGGCGTGAACGGGAGAAAGACGATGCCGCTTCCGTAGAACGAGTCGGTGACGTTCGAATGCGTACCGATGTCTGGAGGATCGACGGCGTAGATCGTGCGGACGCCCAGGCGGCCCTGATCCCACAACCATTGATCGAGCCGGATTTCATCGTTTGCAGGCAGGACGATTGCCAGGCTCAGGAGAAGAACGTCGATCACGACGAATGTCGTTGCCGTGCCCGCGCGCAGTCGCGCGCGCAGGCCGTCGAGACACACGCCCAGCAACGGACCCACCAGATAGAGGAGCGGAATCAGGAATCGCGCGTCCTTCCGGGAGAGGACAGCGTGAACGACGACGAACGGAACGGCCGCCCACACCAGGAGGTGGCGCCGCGCGCGCCAGCTGCCGGCGGCGAGCCAGCCGAGCACCGCGAGCGAATACGGCGGAATCAGCGCGACGGCCGCATAGACGGCGAGCATCCACCACGGCGCCGTGCCGAACGTCGCGGCCTTGCCTAGGATGAGGTTCTGCTGCAGGTAGTTGAACGGCACGAGCGTCCATTCGCCGTACAGCCAGTGATCCAGAAGTTCGTTGGCGAGGCATCCCGCGGCAAATGTGAACGCGACCGTCGTCACGAGCGCGCGCGGCGCGCGGCGGATGACGAGCAGCCACAGCCCCGCACCGGCGATGGCCATCCCCATCTGAAACCGGCAGTAGAACGCTGCGCTCCACGCCGCGCCGGCGCATGCCGCACGCGCGGTTGACCGCATCGGCAGCGTCCGAGAGATCGAGCGCGTCGAGCAGGCAGCACAATCCGGCCGCGAGCCAGAGGCCGCCCCAGTTCTCGGACGAGAACCGGGCATGGATGGTCGGCTCGAGCCACAGCAGGAGCGCAAAGAACAGCCCGGCTTGTCTCGCTCGCATGCTCGAAACCGGACGAAGGCAGCGGACGCATAACTCGAACGATGCGATCATCGCCAACAGCGCCGACAGGAGACGCAGCGAGAACGCGATCGTGAAGGGGGAAGTCACGTCGAGGAGACGATTCGCGCGGATCGCGACGGCCGCGAGCCACGGCTGCAGCGCCGGACGCATGCGCGCGGGAAACTCCCAGGCCAGCGCAGACGCCGGTTGATTGCCCAGCTTGTACTGAGCGAGCTCCATGATCTGATAATGTTCGTCGGCGTCGAGAAAGCCCGCGTTGCACCACGCCGCGACGAGATGAGCGGCGATGACCACGGCAACGAAAAGACGCGCCTGATTCCCCGGCCACGTGGCCGTCAGAAACTCCCAGCGCGAACGAAGAAAGCCTTGACGCAACGCGCGGTATCTTAAAGGACACCGTGGGAACCCATAGCCTGCCGCGCGCGGCCGCGTCTGCCGTTGCCGTCCTGTTGCTCGCCGCCTGCGGGCGCGGCGCGGCGACCCGGTCCCGGACGACGGTTGACGCGGGACAAGCCTCTGCGCGGCCGTCCATCCTGCTCGTCACCCTGGACACGACGCGCGCTGACGCGATCGGGCCCGACGCGAAGGGCGTCCAGACACCCGCGTTCGATGCGCTCGCCGCGCGCGGCCGCCGCTTCATCCAGGCCTACGCCACCGTCCCCGAGACGCTGCCATCGCACACCTCGATGATGACCGGCCTCTACCCGGCCGGCCACGGCGTGCACGAGAACGGCCGCCGCCTGTCCGACCAGACGCCGGTCCTCGCCGAGCGCCTTCACGCCGCCGGGTACCGCACCGCCGCGTTCGTCTCGACGTTCACGCTGGCGCGCCGCTTCGGTCTCGCGCGCGGCTTCGACGACTACGACGACCAGCTGGCGGCCGGAACGGTGGAGCGCTCGTCGCGCGAGACGACCGACGCCGCGCTGGCGCTGCTCGACCGCCGCGGGCGGATGCCGCTTTTCCTGTGGGTTCACTACAACGATCCGCACGCGCCGTACGAGCCGCCCGAGCCGTACCGCTCGCGCTACTCCGGCCACCCGTATCTTGGGGAAATCGCGGCGATGGACGAGCAGCTCGGCCGCCTTGTCGACGCGTTCGCCCGCGACGTCCCCGAGCCGCGCGCGATCGCCATCGTCGCGGACCACGGCGAGGGGCTGGGGGACCATGGCGAGCCGCAGCACGGCTACCTGCTCTACCAGGCCACGATGCACGTCCCCCTCGTGCTGGTCGGTCCAGGAGTGGCGGCCGGCATGACCGGGACGCCGGTCAGCACACGCCGGATCTTCTTCACCGTCCTCGACTGGGCCGGGCTGGGCGCGGCGCACAGCCTGCGCGCCGCCGACAGCGATCCGGTGCTGGCGGAAGCGATGAAGCCGTTCCTCGAATTCGGCTGGCAGCCGCAGAGCATGATCGTGGACGGCACGCGGAAGGCGATTCTGGCCGGCAAGGTCCAGGAGATCTACGACCTCGCCGCCGATCCGGGCGAGATGCACGATCTCCAGCCGACAGCCGCGCTGCCGTCCGCCGTACGGAACGCACTGTGGGACTATCCGGTGCCGTCGCCGGCTGCGGCCGCGCAGAGCGGTCAGCCGCTGACGGCGGAGGATCGGCGGAAGCTGTCGAGCCTCGGTTACGTCAGCGGCGGCGCGGCGCCGGTTGTGAGAAAAGACGCGCCGCGCCCGGCCGACATGACGAATTCCTTCGAAGCGATCGGAGAGGCCGACGGTTTATTCGCTGCGGGACGCTACGCGAAGGCAGCGCCGTTGCTCGCGAAGATCCTGCACGACGACCCGCACAACCTCGGCGTCGCCCTGCAGCTCGCATCCTCGTACTCGGCGCTCCGGGAGAACGCGAAGGCTGAAGCGGCGTTCCGGACTGCGGCGGCGATGGCGCCGGACTCGCCGGACGTGCGGCTGTATCTCGCGCTCCACTACGCGCGCAGTGCGGACTGGGCGCGCGCGGCGCCGCTCCTCGAGCAGGTCCTGGCATCCACGCCCGATCGGCTGCCGGCCGTCGAGGCGCTCGCGGCGATCCGCGAGCGGCAGAGTCGCGCGGCCGACGCGATCGCGCTGTGGCAGCGCGCGTTCGCACTCAGGCCGCCGTCGGCGCCGGAGCTGGTGCACGTCGGGGATCTCGAGATGGGTGCGGGGGCGACGGAACCGGCGATTGCCGCCTTCGAGCGCGCGCGGGTTCTCGATCCGCGCGGTTTCCGCCGCGACCTCGACCTCGGCGTTCTGTATCTCTCAGCCCGCCGCTTCGCCGACGCCCGCGACGCGCTCGACCGCGTGTCCGCGAACGACCCGCGCTACCCGATGGCGCTCTTCAAGCGCGCGCAGGTCAGCGTCCTGCTGCACGAGCCGGACGCCGCGGCGCGCATCGCCGCCGCCCGCGCGCACGCGGACGCGGCGACACGGCCGCTCATCGCCCGGGAACAGCTCTTCGTCAGAAATTGAGTTTCAGCTCGAGCTCGAGCCGCCGCGGGAAATAGAAGGTGTCCGGCTTCCCGTAGTTGGCGGAGTTGAAGTTGGGCTGGACGTTGTAGCCCGTCTGCTGATTGAACACGTTGTACACATACGCCGTGATGGCACCTCGATAGCGCTCGAGGAACGGGATCTGCTGCGTGTAGTTGATGTCCAGCTGTTCGACCGGGTCGGAGCGATGCGAGCCGGCCGCCTCGGAATAGCACGCTG
>DASQHH010000291.1:0-13257 GCA_035632195.1 Vicinamibacterales bacterium | reverse complement strand
CATGCTGAACGTCGCTTCGTCGCCGAGGACGACCGGAATCGTCCTGCCCCTGCGAACAATCGCGAGGCTCGATTTCTCCTCGACGATCCTTCGCGACTTGAACGGCACCGGCTGGAAGTAGCCGTTGGTCCCGCCCGGAGTCAGGCCCGCATCCTTGAAATGACGCGCGATGTATTCGGCCGCCTCGCGGTGCTCGGGGCTGCCGGTCTCGCGGCCCTTCATCCGGTCGCTGGCGAGATACTCGACGTGCGACCACCAGGCTGCGGCAGGCGCGGGTTTCTGTGCCCGCGGCCCGGCGGCCGCCATCGCAGCGAGAACGAGTACGGAGATGGCTCGGCGCACGTCAGTCCTCCAGGTCCTCTCGGTACACCGGCTGGCTCGGGTCCACGCGGCCGTCCTTGACGGCGAGCAGCAGCCGCTCGTACGCCGTCGTCGCCTGCGGCAGGTCCGGATAGCCGCGCTCCCATTGCAGAGAGCCGGTGGACGAGTAGATCAACGTGAAGTAGCGGCCGGACGCGTACTGCAGCTCCTGCAGGTGGCCAGGCACCTCAGGGTCGCCTTCCTGCCCGAGCACATCCATCAGCGCTACGGTCCACTCGCGCCCTTTAGGATCCTTCATCTTTTCGTGGCGCACGTAGCGCCACTCGTCCATCGACCACATTCAGATATCCGAAAGGGGTTCAAGGTTCAAAGTTCACGGTTCACGGTTAACGGTTCCGGGGTTCTCGGGTTCGGGTTCGGGTTCGCGTTCAAACATGAACAAAGAAGTTACGAGAACGAGCCCGTTCACTTCGGGAGCGTGAACGCCAAGTATTCTCCAGAATAGTTACCGCCGCTGATGGCAACGACAATGTACTGTTTGCCGTCGGCGAGATAGGTCATCGGCGAACCGCTTTGCGGCGCCGGCATCCATACCGCGCCGACTTCTTTGCCCGCCGCCTTCTCGTAGCCTCGAAGCATGGCACCGCGCGGATGCTCCGCCGTCGTCGTCACCTGCGGATCGCCCATGACGACGAGCGTCTTCGTCACCATCAGGCCGATGCCGCCGGTGGCCGCCTGGCCGGTGCGTGGGATGTTCATCCCTTTCAGCGCCGGGTTGTTGCGGATGTTGTCCGGCGTGTCGCCGTGCGCGATTTGCCAGAGAATTTCGCCGCGGTCGAGGTTCACGGCCGAAATGGTTCCGTACGGCGGTTTGAGGATCGACATGCCGTCCACGGTAAGGCCGCCCCCGTTTCCACCGCCGGCTGTCGGAGCTGGTGGAGCCGCAGTCGCGGTGCCTCCGGCCGCAACGCCGGCGACGCCCGACGCCGCCCGCTGCGCTTCGAACTGCGCCTGCGCCCGCGGCGAATCGGCGGCGCAGCAGTCTCCCGGTCCGAGCACCTCGCGGAACTGCTGCCCGCCGATGCCGGCCACATACTTGATGTCCGAGAATCCTGCCGGCGGCTCGACGAGCGATCCCGACGTGATGCCGACGTTGTTCGCGTTCGCGATGATGTTGTGGGTTCCCGGGTCGTAGGCGACGCCGGGCCAGTTCGTTCCGCCGACGGCGTTGCCCATGTTGATCGCGCCGAGCAGGCCATTGACGTTGCCGAGGATCGGCGGGTTGTACATCCACGGTCCGACCTTGTAGCGCGCGATCTGCCTCATCGCCTGCTCGCGCATCTGCGGCGTGAAGTCGATCAGGTCGTCCGGCACCTTGATGGAGTTGCGCGCGTACGCCGGCGGCTTCGTCGGGAAGGGCTGCGTCGGCGAATACCATTCGCCGGGAACGTCGCCCTTCGGCACCGCCCGCTCTTCAATCGGCCAGACCGGCTGCCCGGTCACGCGATCGAACACGAAGAGGAACGCCTGCTTGCCGGGAACGGCGACGGCCTTGATCGGTCTGCCGTTGACGTTGATGTCCGCGACGATCGCCGCGGACGACATGTCGTAGTTCCACAGCGAGTGGTGCACGACCTGGTAGTGCCACTTGCGCTTGCCCGTCTTGAGGTCGACGCAGACGATGCTGTCGGCGAACAGATTGTTGCCGGGCCGGTGACCGCCGTAGTAGTCGGACGTCGGCGTCTCGACCGGCAGATACACGAGCCCGAGCTCTTCGTCGACCGTGATCTGCGTCCAGACGCCAGCGTTGCCGTTGATCGCCCACGATTCGTTCAGCCAGGTGTCGTTGCCGAACTCGCCAGGACCTGGAATCGTGTTGAACGTCCAGAGGACCTTTCCCGTGCGGACGTCGAACGCGCGCACCAGGCCCTTCGTGTTGTTGTGCGTGACGACCGTCGCGCCCTCGCGGAACGACGAGCCGACGATGGCCACGTCTTTGACGATGAGCGGCGTGGAGTGCACGCCGATCTCGCCCGAATCGAGATCGATCTGCTGTCCTTTGCCGTAGACGGCGCCGACCTTCAAGTCGACGATGCCGTTGGTCCCGAAGGAATTGATCATCGCGCCGTTGTGCGCGTTGAGCTCGACCATGCGATAGCCGGTCGTGATGTAAATGACGCGGTCGTCACCGCGTCCGTCGGTCCAGTACGAAAGCCCGCGGCCCGAGAGCTGGCGCGGAGCGACGGCGGCGCGCTTGCCCTCCCGGAGGCTGTGCGCCCAGAGCAGCTCGCCCGTCTTCCCGTCGAGCGCCACGACGGAGCGGCGCGTGCCGCCGGTCGTGTAGAGCACGCCGTTGATCGCCAGCGGCGTGCCTTCGAGCTTGAACTCGGGGCGCGGTCCGAGCATGTCCGTCTTGAACCGCCACGCGAGCTCGAGGTTCTTGAAGTTGGCCGCGTTGATCTGATCGAGCGGCGAGTACTTCGTGCCTCTGACGTCGGCGGTGTAATGCGGCCAGTCCCCGGCGGCGGTGGACGGCATTCTCCCCTGCGGGTTGGTCGTCTGCGTGGACAGGCCGATGAATGCGGCAAGCAGAACGAGAAGTCCGAATCTGCGCGTCATCTCTCCCTCCCTGAACCGGTCGCGTCGGGCGACACCTTATCACGGACAGATCGCTACAATGCGGCATGCGCAACCGCGTCTCGGGCGTGTTTCTCTTCGCCGTGATGCTGTCGGCGGCGGCGGTCCGGCTGCCGGCGCAGCAGACGCCGAAGGTCGATTCCGGTCTTTTTGCCGACATGAAGTGGCGGAACATCGGACCGTTCCGCGCCGGCCGCACCAAGGCCGCCGCCGGCCACGCCAGCCAGCCTTACACGTTCTACATCGGCATGGTGAACGGAGGCGTATGGAAGACAACCGACGCCGGCCGTACCTGGAACCCGATCTTCGACGATCAGTCGACCGGTTCCATCGGATGGGTTGCGGTGGCCCCGTCGGATCCCGACATCCTCTACGTCGGGAGCGGCGAGGGACTCCCGCGCCCCGACCTCGCTGTCGGCGATGGCGTCTACCGATCCGCGGACGCCGGCAAGACGTGGACGCATCTCGGGCTTCGGGACGCGCAGCAGATCCCGAAGATCGCCATCGATCCGAAGGATCCGAATCGGCTGTTCGTGGCGGCGCTCGGGCACCCGTACGGACCGAATCAGGAGCGCGGCATCTTCCGCTCGACCAACGGCGGCCAGACGTTCGAACGCGTGCTCTTCAAGGACGAAAATACCGGCGGCAAGGACGTCGACGTCGATCCGAACGATCCGAACGTCGTGTTCGCCACCTTGTGGGAAGAACGGCAGGGACCCTGGGAAAACGGCGCGTGGAGCGGAACCGGCGGGGGCATCTTCAAGTCGACCGACGGCGGCACGACCTGGAAGCAGCTGACGCAGGGTCTTCCGGCCGTGATCAATGCGGAGCTCGACATCGCGCCCACCAACTCGAAGCGCGTCTATGCGACGGTCGACGCCGAAAACGGCGGCACCGGCGTCTATCGATCAGACGACGCCGGCGACACGTGGACACGTTCGACGACCGACGCGCGGCCGACGAGCCGCGTGGACGAGGCGACGCCGCACGTCCATCCGAAAGACCCCGACACGCTCGTCGTCACCGACGTGGTCACCTACAAGTCGACGGACGGGGGAAAGACGTTCGTGCCGTTCAAGGGCGCGCCGGGCGGCGACGACAACCAGAACATCTGGTGGAATCCGAACGACCCGAACATCATGCTCATGGTCATCGACCAGGGCGCAGTCGTGACGCTGAACGGCGGCCAGACGTGGAGCTCGTGGTTCACGCAGCCGACTGCGGCGCTGTATCACGTGATGACCGACAACGCATTCCCGTACCGCGTGTGCGGCGGCCAGCAGGACAGCGGGTCCGTCTGCGTCGCGAGCCGCGGGAACGACGGCGAGATTACGTTCCGGGACTGGCACCCGGTCGGCGTCGAGGAGTATGGCTACGCGGCGCCGGATCCGCTCAATCCGGATCTGATCTACGGCGGCAAGGTCACCCGATACGACCGACGCACGGCACAGGTATCCGACGTCGGCCCGGTCGGCGGCCGCGGCGGCCGCGGTGGCCCGTCGACGTATCGCACCGTCCGGACGCAGCCGGTTGTTTTCTCGCAGGTCGACCCGCACGCGATGTTCTACGCCAACAACGTCCTCTGGAAGACGATTGACGGCGGCATCAACTGGAAGCCGATCAGTCCGGACCTGACGCGCGAGCAATGGGACGTGCCGGCCAGCGTCGGCAAGTACGCGCCGCAGGTGCAGGCGCACACGCGCGGCTCGATTCCCGCGCAGGTGATCTACACGATCGGTCCCTCGTACCGAGACATCAACCGCATCTGGATCGGCACCGACGACGGCGTCATCTCGACGACGGCGGACGGCGGCGCGAACTGGACGAACGTCACGCCGCCGCAGCTCAAGCCGTTCATGAAGGTGTTCACCATCGATCCCGGCCGGTTCGAGGCGGAGACGGCGTACGCGGCGGTCAACACGCTGCGCCTCGACGACATGAACCCGCACATCTACAGGACGCACGATGCCGGGAAGACCTGGACGGAAATCGTCAACGGCATTCCGGGCGGCGCGCCGGTCAGCGTCGTGCGGGAAGACGCGAAACAGAAAGGTCTGCTTTTCGCCGGCTCGGAGACGCAGGTCTACGTGTCGTTCGACGACGGTGACCACTGGCAGTCGCTGCGGCTCAACATGGCGCCCTCGTCCGTCCGCGACCTGGTCATCAAAGACGACGACCTCGTCGTCGGCACGCACGGCAGGGGAATCTGGATCCTGGACGACATCGCGCCGCTCCGGCAGATTGCGCGCTCGGCTTCGGAGCGCGAGGCTTTAGCCGAGCGGAACGTGATTCTCTTCAAACCGCAGGACGCCTGGCGCGTGCGGTGGAACATGAACACCGACACGCCGCTGCCGCCTGACGAGCCGGCGGCGCCGAACCCGCCGGAAGGCGCGATCATCGATTACTACCTGAAGTCCGCGGCTGGCGGTCCGGTGGTGATCGAGATCTCCGGAAGCGATGGAAGGCTCGTCCGCAGGTATTCGAGCGATGATCAGGTGTACAAACCGGATCCGGCGACGGCACCCGTTCCGCTTTACTGGTATCGGCCGCTTTCGGCGCTTCCCGTCGGCGCGGGGATGCATCGCGTCACGTGGGACCTGCATTACCAGTCGCTCGATTCGCTCGGTCCCGGACCGGGACGCGTCGGCGGTCCGAATCTGCCGATCGCGGCCGTCGGCCACAACACGGTCGCGTCGCCGACGACGCCGTGGGTCAACCCGGGGACGTTCACCGTCACGCTGATCGTCGACGGCAAGACCTACTCACAGACGATGGCCGTCAAGCCGGATCCGCGCGTCAAGACGCCGGCGCTGTCGATGCAGCAGGTGTTCACGCTCTCGAAGACGACGTATTACGGCGCCGTCGACGCGCAGTTGGCGTCGCGGCAGGCAAGGAGCGTCCGCGATCAGATAGCGTCGCTGAAGGCGTCGGCGTCGGGCGCCGCGTCTGACGCGCTTACCGCGCTCGATGGCAAGCTCGAAGCGCTCGCTCCGGCGCCCGTTCCGAATGCGGGTCGTGGAGGCAGAGGGGGAGGACGAGTCGGCGGTCCGCCGGCGCCGGCCGGTTCGCTTGCCGGCGCAAGCGCGTCGCTCGCAGGCGTGATGAACCTGCTGCAGGCGGCGGACGTCAAACCGACGACCGTACAGCTCAACGCCGTCGCCGCCGCGCGCACGAGCGCCGCAGCAATCATGTCAAAGTGGATGGCAATCAAGACGATCGAATTGCCCGCGGCCAATGCAAAGCTGGCTGCCGCGGGACTGGCAACGCTGAAGGTGTCGCAATAACAGCGACCTGATTGGAGATGACCATGCGAGTGCGATTCGGAACGATCTTCCTGGGTCTTATGGTCGGCGCCGGATGCGCCGGCATCGCCGCGGCCCAGACGTCGGCGCCGTCAGTGCAGGCAGGCGGGCCGGCCGTCGCCAATCCGACGTATACGTCGATCCCGCTGGAGATCGCGGTCAACAGACCCGCGGCGGACGTGTGGAAGCGCATCGGCAAGTACTGCGACATCGCCGAATGGCTCCAGATTCCCACCGGCTGCACCATTACATCGGGGAAGGACGGCGAGCTGGGCGCGGTGCGATCGGTGGCGAACGAAATTCTCGTCGGCAAGACCGAGCTGTCGTACACATACACACAGCCGGTACGAAACGATCGGCCGTACAACATGTACCACGGCACGCTCGAAGCGCGGCCGGTGACGGCGACGACGTCGAAGATTGTCTACACGCTGTTTTACGACAACTCGATGATGGCGGACGACGCCGCCCGCGAAGCGAGCCGTCAGCAGCGCATCACGCAGTTCACGCGGGCGATTCAGAACATGAAGACGCTGGCCGAGGGCGGCACACTGCCGCCGCCGCCGGGCCGCGGCCGCGGACAGCAGTAAGCGCCCGCGCGGTTCAGCGGGCGGGCGCGAGCAGTTCGTCGAGGGCGCGGGCGATCTGCGAGCCGGTGAACGGCTTGGGGATCAGAAAAACGTGCTCGGCGTGGCGGGACCGGAGGCTGCGATCGGCGGCCTCCGGCGTGTCGCTGACGATGACGACCGGCAGCGACGCGTGCGCCGCATCGGACCGGATCTCGTCGAACAGCTGTTCGCTGTTGCTCAGCACCGAGCAGTCGAGGACGACGGCGTCCGCGCGCTGCCCGGCGACGAGCTCGTTGATGTCGGTGACGAAGCCCTGCCAGAGGACGTCGTGCCCGTGCTCGCGGAGCGCGTAGGTGAGCAGCTCCGCGATCTCGGGCGTGTCGTCAATCAGCAGAACGCGAGCCAATCACGCTTTCGGCTGGACGCGAGGCTTCTTGCCTGCGGCGGGTTCGAGGTCGAGCACCCAGCTGCGTCCGCCGGCGGTGTAGTAGCCGCGATGATCGTTTTCGACGGTCGCGCCCCAGGCCTCGAGCGTGCGCATCTGGAACGTGTAGCCCTCGAAGTTCTTCTTCGCGTGGTCCAGCACTTCGTTCGTGTGCCAGTTGTCGGTCAGGATCGCATCGCCCGGATGGACGCGCAGCACGGTGTAGAACCGGTCGTGCTTCGCTTCCGGACGGACGTCGCGCGTCGAGCCGCGCTTCTTGCCCTCGGCGACGATGTAGCTCTCCTGCGGCCCCGCCGCAACCGGTGCGTTGTCGTGTGCGCTCATACGGTGTGCGCGACTGCCGTCGCGGCCTCCGCTGCTGCCATGTTGACCTGGTTTGCGGGATCGGCGGCCTTGATCAACGCCTCCGGGACGTGCACCCCCATCGTCTGCCACTGCGCGTTCGCGAACTTCTGCAGGGTGGCGATGTGCTCCGCGTGCAGATGGCCGAATCGGCCCTGCAGCTTCAGATACTCTGCGACCGGGCGCATGCTCGCCGGACGGAAGCTGTAGTCGTACTCGCGCTTGGTCGGGTCCCATTCCCAAATCGGGTACAGGCCGCACTCGACGACAAGGCGGCCGAGATCGATCGAGCGCGGCGTTTCGTAGACGAAGCCCTTCTGGCAGGGCGTGTAGATCATCATCAACGCCGCGCCCTTGTGGTTCAGGCCCTTGCGGACCTTGTTCATGAGATCGATCGGATAGCCGACGCTCGCCGTCGCAACGTACGCGTGCGGATGGCCGGCGGCCATCATGCGCGCGAGCTCTTTCGGGAAGAGCGTCTTCGCTTCCGGAACCTTCGGTCCGGGCGGCGAGAACGTGGTCATGCCGCCGTACGGCGTGCGCGACGATGCCTGGATGCCGGTGTTCGCGTACTGCTCGTTGTCGTAGCAGATGATCAGGCAGTCGTGGTTGCGGTACAGCGCCCCGGACACCGAGCCGATGCCGATGTCGCTCGCGCTGCCGTCGCCGGCCTCGCAGATGATGTTCGGGAATTTCCCGGACCACTTGCCCTTGCGGATCAGCGCCTCGTACGCCGCGGCCACGCCGGCAGTGAAGCTGCCGGAGCTGCCGATCTGCGTGTGCGCCCAGGGGACGTTGTACGGCGTGCACAGGTACGAGCTGTTCGCGACGTACATGCAGCCGGTCGGGCCGACGAGGATGGTGTTGTCCCCGGCCGCCTTGCTCGTCATCCGGTACTGGATGGACGGTCCACAGCCCGCGCACGTGCGGTGGCCGGGAACGAACGGCTCGGTCGACGGGAGATCGGGGTTGTAGAACCGCGCGCCCTGATTCGGGCTCCCGAGCATCGGCAGCATCTGCCGCTGAACTTCAATGACAGCCATCGTCTACTCCTCGAAGCCGACCCAGTGGGTCCGCTTTTCAATCTTGCCACGCTTCTGGATGGCGAGCATCTTGTTCGTCATCCAGTAGAACTCCTTGAGCACGATCGCTTCGCCGCCCATCCCGGCCATGAACGACAGGACAATCGGCCGCTTGTCGGCCTCGTAAAGCGCGCCGCAGACCTCGGCGTAGAGCGAGCCGCCGCTGCTGACGCTGCCGAGGCCCATGTTGGTCTCGATGACGCCGACGACCTTGAACTTGCTCAGGCTGGCCATGACCTGCTCGGTCGGGTACGGACGGTACGTCCGCAGCCGCACCATGCCGACTTTCGCGCCGCGCTCGCGCATGTGGCGGATGGCATAGCGCGCCGTCACGGCGTGCGCGCCCTGCACGAAGAACACGACGTCCGCGCCGTCGGTCATGAACTCTTCGACCCACGGATCGTAACGGCGGCCGAAGATCCGCGCGAACTCCTCGTGCGCCTGCTCGATGACCGGCATCGCGCCTTCCATCGCGCGCGCCCGTTCGAGCTGCAGCGGGGGTCCCTGCTCCGGCATGATCTGCGGCCCGTGCGAAACGGGATGCCGCGGGTCGAGCGGATACGGATGCTTGTACGGCGGCAGGAATTCCCTTACCTGTCCCATATCCGGCAGCTCGCAGTCGGTCGTGATGTGCGACACGAAGAAGCCGTCCTGGCAGACCATCTGCGGCAGCAGCACGCGCGGGTCCTCGCCGATGCGGTACGCGATCAGGTGGTTGTCGAACGCCTCCTGCGCGTCCTGCGACCAGCCCATCAGCCAGCCCATGTCGCGCGTCGACAGCGCCTCGGTGTGCTCGGATCCGAAGTCACCGGGAGGATCCAGCGTGCGGTCGGCGATCATCATCTGCACCGGCATTCGGCTGCCGGAGATCGGCGAATACAGCTCGAAAGCGTACTGGACGCCGACGCCTGAACTCCCGGTGAACACGCGCGCCCCGGAGGACGCCGCGCCGTGCGCGATCGACAGCTGCGAGTGCTCGCTGTCGGCGACGATGTACTCGGCGTCGATTTCACCGTTGGCCACCATCTGCGCGAGCGCCATCATGGTCGCCGTGTAGGGGCGGATGGGATACGCGGTGATGACGTCGACGTCCGCGTACTTCGCCGCCTGCGCGGAGGCGACGCATCCGTTGATGCGAACCGTTTTCTTTTTCGTTTGAACGACGGAAGCCATCTCGAGTCTCCTGCCGGGTCCGAAAGGACCGGCCTACGCTATTCAATCTGCTTCGTTCTTTCAGGAACGGTTTTCAATTCCGCCGCCTGGCGGCCGTGGAGGCCCGGTGAAATCGCGAACGCGGTATCCATGCGGATCACGCCGGTGTCGAAGTCCAGCTCCGGCACGCCCTCCAGGCACCCGGTCGGGCATTCCTCGATGCACACGCGGCAGCCTTTGCAGTAGTCCACGACGATCTTGTAGAGCCCGTTCGACCGGTCCGCGCGGATGATGCACGGCTCGGGGCACACCAGGTAGCAGTTGTCGCACGCGTTGCAGGTGCCGCAGGAGAAGCAGCGGTTTGCTTCGGCGATCGACATCTCCTCCGTGTACGCCTGTATGACTTCGTCCTGCGTCTTCCTGCGGCTCGCCGGCTTCAGCATGTCCTGCTGCACGCGCGGGAAGTGCGGGAAGTAGGTCATGTTCATGCGCGCGAGATCGGTGATGACGTCGGGCGCCATGCGCTCGTAGAGCGGCTCGCCGCGGACGACCTTGTCGAGGTTGAACGCGACGCGCTTGCCGTCGCCGACGGCGTTGACGACCATCAGCGGCTGTCCGGTGCCGAGCTGCACGACGTCGCCGGCGGCGAAGAACATCGTGTCGCCGATCCGGCCGAAGCGGTCGATCGTGATCGTGCCGCGCTCGTTCTTGAACTCCTCCGGCAGCCACTTCAGCGCCGCGTGCTGACCGACGGCGATGATGACGTTGTCGCACTTGAACGTCGTGGCGGGCGCCTGGCGATCGATCTTGATGGGCGAAGCGTTGACCTTGCCTTCGAACTTCGCCGGCTGCAGCTGGAGCGCTTCGACTCTGCCGCTGCCGGTGATTTTCGTGCAAGCCAGGCCGTGCATCAGCTCGACGCCTTCCTCGAGCATGTCGTGCAGGTCTTCGGGCACGGCCGGCATTTCGTCCTTGTTCCCTTCGACGGTGATCATCGTCACTTCCTGCGCGCCCTGGCGGAGCGCTTCGCGCGCGCAGTCGATCGCCGTGTTGCCGCCGCCGATGACCGCGACGCGCGGTCCGAGCTTGACCGTCGACGTGCCCATGCCGATGTCGCGCAGGAAGGGCAGGCCGAAGAGCACGCCGTTGGTGTCCTCGCCTTCGGCGCGGGCGCTGTTCGGCTCCGTCAGTCCGACGGCGAGCACGACGGCGTCGTAGTTCTTTTTCAGCGCGTCCCAGGTGACGTGCTTGCCGGCTTCGGTGTTGGTCTTGATGGTGACGCCGAGCTCGACGAGCCGCTCGATCTCGCGATCGAGGATGTTCTGCGGCAGCACCCAGTCGGGAATGCCGCCGCGATTGAGTCCACCGGCTTTCGGCGACTTCTCGAGGACGGTCACGGCGTACCCGAGCCGCGCGAGCTGATACGCCGCGCTGTGCCCGGCCGGTCCGGACCCGACGACGGCGACCTTCTTGCCGTTCGGTTTACCGGCCTTCACGACGTCTTTCGGCAGCGCCTGGCCGAGGTCGCCGAGGAAACGCTCGACCGCGCGGATCGAAATCGCTTCGTCGTATTTGCCGCGATTGCAGGCCTGCTCGCACGGGTGATAGCAGACGCGTCCCGTCACGGACGGAAACGGCATGTCCTCTTTGATCAGCGCGTAGGCGTCGAGGTACTTGCCGCGCTTCACGAGATCCAGGTAGCCCTGGATCTTTTCGTTGGTGCCGCACGCGTTGTTGCACGGCGGCATCTTGTCGCGGTACACGGGGCGGATCGCGCGCCAGTTGCCGGTCGGGAACAGATCCTGACCCTTCTGCTGCGTCGGCGCCGGCGTGATTCCCGCGAAGGGAACCTGCAGCCAGTCGGGGATGTGCGTTCCTTTGGTCGACATGAATGGTCCTTTAGGCCACGGCCGCACCGAGCGGCATCACGTGAAGTTCCTTGAGCGCCGCGTCGAACGCGGCCTTGTTGGCAATCATGGGTTTGATGGTCTCGAGCTTGACGATGCCGGTCGTCTGCACGACGGCGGCGATGAGCGGCGCGGCGATGTCCGGCGCCACGGCCTTGCTCCGCTCGGCCGCGCCCTCGGTCGAGAGCCGGTCGAGGCCGAGCTCGCCGAGCCGGTAGTAGAGCCACTGGTGATTGGCGAGCTTCGCTGCGTCGACGCACACGAGCTGCGAGAGCCGCTCGGGCCCGGGGACGAACCGCATCATGTAGTCGGGCGTGTAGTGCGTGTTGATGATCAGCGTTCCGCCGGGCGCCATCCCCCGCATGTAGTCCCAACCCTTCACCATCGTCTGCTCGACGAGGACCACGATGTTCGGGTGCTCGTTCTCGTAGGTGAGGGCGTTCTCGATCTCGCTGTCGCTGATGCGGCAGTACTTGCGCGTCGGCGCGTTGGTGCGATCGGGATTGTCGACGTAGTTCTCCATCGCCTGCGAGAACTTGCCTTCCTGGCGGGCGGACGCGGCGACGGAATTGACGATGTCGCGTCCTTCCTTGTCCATGATGATGCCGCGCGTCCAGACGGTCAGTTCGGTATAAGCCATTCGAAATCCTCGCGCCGGACGACGAAGCTGGCACCGCGCCGTCCGCGCTGATAATCGGCGATTGCCGTGAGCGCTGCGCGTTTGCACGCGCTCTCGATGTCTGCCCCGGTCCACCCCTCGGCGCGCGCGGCGAAGTCGTCGAGATCGACGTCGCCGGCAAGCGGCACGCGCGCCAGGTGCAGCCGCAGGATCGCGGTCCGGTCCGCGGCCGACGGCTTCTCCAAGCGCACGATATAGTCGAAACGGCCGCTCCGCAAGAGCGCGGGATCGACGCGATCGGGGCGGCTCGTGGCGGCGACGAGCATCACGCCGCGGACGTCGCGGAGATTGTCGATCTCGCGCAGCAGCTGGGCCAGAATTCGCTGATAGACCTCGGCACCCGACCAGGCCGCCACGTCCCTTCCGGAGCCGTCCACGGCGGTTCCGGGCGCGACGGCGTCGAGCGAATCGAAGAACAGCAGGCACGGCGCCGCCCGGCGCGCCTTCTTGAACACCTCTCGCAGCGCCTTCTCCGATTCGCCCAGCCATTTCGAATACAACTGCGGGCCGTCGATCGCGATGAGCGGCATCTGCTTTTCGCCGGCGAGCGCGCGCGCCAGCGCCGTCTTGCCGGTGCCCGGCGCCCCGACGAGCAGGATGCCCCGCGGCGGCGTGAGGCCGACGGTGTCGTAGATGTCCCCGCGCAAGTGCGTGTTCTCGACGACGGCGTCGAGCAGCCGTTTTGCGGCGTCCAGGCCGCCGAGCGAGTCGAAGCGGGTGGTGCTCCTCTCGATGAAGAACTCGCGCGTCGCGCTCGGCTCGACTTCCTTGAGGCCCGCGAGGAAGTCCTCGCGCGTCACCTGCAGCAAGTCGAGGGTTGC
>DASQHH010000290.1:0-9121 GCA_035632195.1 Vicinamibacterales bacterium | reverse complement strand
TCTTGTCGACGGCCATCTCGAGCTTCGTGCCGATCAACGTGATCTTCTCGTCCTCGACGAGAACGTCGCCCTTGTACTGATCGACCGCGGTGACGATGGTGCCGTTCGTGATGAGCGTGCGCATGTCAGTACCTGGCGATTAACCGCCGAGAACGCCGCGGCGAGTTCGATGCGCTCGGCGGTTGCTTTTCTCTCAGAACCATCGCGAGATGGTCACCTTCTTATCTGTGTAGAACTCGAAGGCGTCGCGGCCGTGGACCTTGAGATCGCCGAAGAAGCTGTCCTTCGCGCCGCCGAACGGGAAGTACGCCATCGGGGCGGCGACGCCGATGTTGACGCCGACCATCGAGGCCGTCGCGTGTTTCGCGAACTCGCGCGCCGCCTTGCCGCTCGACGTGAAGATGGACGTCGCGTTGGCGTTGGGATGGGCGTGCATCACGTCGATCGCCTCGTCGAGCGTCTTCACGGGCGTGATCGACGCCACGGGGCCGAAGATCTCGTCGCGACCGATCGACATGTCGGGCGACACGTCGTCGAAGACCGTCGGTCCGACGAAATAGCCGTTGGGCCGATCGGCGACCTTCGTCTTGCGGCCGTCCACCAGGAGCCGGGCGCCTTCTGCGACGCCTTTATCGATGTACTGAAGCACGCGGTCGCGGTGCTTCGCGCTGATGACCGGGCCCATCGCGACGCCCGGCTGCGCTCCGTCGCCGACCCGGAGCGACTCGGCTGCGGCGACCATCCGATCGCGCGTTTCGCCGTGGACGCTGCCGACCGGCACGAGCATGCTGCCGGCCAGGCACCGCTCCCCCGCGCAGCCGTAGAACGACTCCATGATGACCCCGATCGACCTCGCGAGGTCGGCGTCGGGCATGACGATGACGAAGTTCTTCGCGCCGCCGAGCGCCTGGACGCGTTTGCCGGCGTGAGAGGACCGCTGATAGACGTGCTTCGCGACGGGCGTCGACCCGACGAAGGAAACCGCGCGGATGCCGGGATGGTCGCAAATCGCGTCGACCACCTCGCGGCCGCCGTTGACGAGATTGACGACGCCGGACGGCAGCCCCGCCTGCGTCAAGAGCTCGACCGTGCGGCGCTGCGAGAGCGGCACCTGCTCCGACGGCTTCAAGACGAACGTGTTGCCCGTGACGATCGCGAACGGCAGGAACCACATCGGGACCATCGCCGGAAAGTTGAAGGGCGCGATGGCGGCGCAGACGCCGAGCGGCTGCCGGACGACGTGGCAGTCGATGCCGGACGAGATGTCTTCGAGCGCGGTGCCCTGCATCAGGGACGGCGCGCCGCTGGCGACCTCGACGCACTCGATGCCGCGGCGGACGCTGCCGCGCGCCTCGTCGAGCGTCTTGCCGTGCTCGGTCGTCACGATGCGCGCGAGCTCTTCGAAGTGCTGCTCCATGAGCGCCTTCAGCCGGTGCAGCACCTGCGCGCGCGTATTGACCGGCGTGTCCCGCCACGCGCCGAAGGCGGCGGCGGCCGCCTTGACGGCCGCGTCGACGTCGGCTGACGACGACAGCGGCGTGCGGCCGATGACGTCACCGACCGCCGGATTGTGGACGTCGAAGAAGTCGGCGGTCTGCGCCTTGACCCAGCGCCCGCCGATGAAATTGTCGAGGACCAGGATTTCTGATGTCGCCTGCATCACCGCAACCTATCACTCTTTTTCGGGCATGAGAACCGGTCTGGCTTCCTTTTCCCAGCCCTGCTCCCACGTCGGCCGCGCCGATCGCCGCGCGCCGGTACGAAGGCGATCGAGCGCCGACTGGTTGGCCGGGAACGTCTCGAAGAGGTCGAACAGCATGTCTGCCAGGCCGGGCGCCGTCGAGAACAGCAGGCCGTTGTCGCCGTGGCGCACGCGCTCGGCCAGGCACGCGCCGTAGTCGAGCGCGCAGACCGGCACGCCAGCGCCGAACAGGTCGGCGACTTTGATCGGAATGTCGAGCCCCGACGACGACCGGTGGAGGCACAGGCCGATATCGGCGCTTCCCACCACGCGGGGATAGTCTTCCGGCTCCAGCCAGCGCGCGCGCAGCTGCACGCGCCGCGCAGGAAGGCCCGCGAAGCGCCGCTCGAATTCCGCCCGCCGGGCGCCGTCGCCGGTCACGAGAATCACGATGTCGGGAAACCGGCGCCCGGACACGCTCGATTCCCACCCGCGGATGCGCGCCTCGAGGCGCGGCACTGCGTCGATGACGAGATCGAAGTCCTCGTCCTCCGTCCAGCTCGTGGGACAGACGACGAACCCGACCGCCGCGCCGTGCACCCCCAGCCGCGCGAAGAGGGCCTGCCGCATCCGCTCGCGCTCGGACCGCTCCATCGGAGCGAATGCGGCCGCGGGGCGGTCGTAGAGGACACTCGCGCGCTTGACGCCGAAATGCGATTCGAGGAACGCCGCGAGGCCGCGCGACACGCAGAGATTGGCGTCGACGCGCCGCGCGTCGCGGCGCTCGAACCAGCGCGCGAGACGCACGAGCGGGTGTCCGCGCTGCAGCCGCAGCCACAGCAGCGTGAAGCCGACGTTGTGCCAGTCGATGACGAAGCGGACGCCCTTGCGCTTCAGCGCGAACCACGCGACGAGCAGCGTCGGAAACGCCGGCGGGTTCTGGACGAGCACGAGGTCCGGCCGCGGGAGCTTTCGCAGCATCCGCCACAGACGGAAGCCCAGACGCGCGGCGTCGAACAGGCCCGCGGCGGCGTACGTGGATCCGGTAAAGCGGCCGGCCAGGCGCAGCGTCGCCGGATTCAGCCGGTGGACGTGGATGCGCTCGTCGGTGGAGATCGACTTCGGCAGCGCCGTGCCTTCGAAGCCGACCAGGTCGACGTCGACACCACGGGCCGCCAGCGCATGCGCGTGATACAGCATGCGTGCACTGCGACCCAGGTCTCCTAAGGCGACGACGGCAGCGCGCATTCAGGGAACGGTCGAGAGGGAGAAGACGCCTCCTATTTTAACCGCGCGACGTGTCAGCCATGAAACGATCGAGCAGATTTTCGGCCACGCGCCGGCGGTATACGGCGGTCGATCGGATGTCGTCGATGGGCGCAATCTCGGCCGCGAGCGCGCGCCGGGCAGCCTCGTGCAGGTCCGGAGCGGACGCGAGCGCCGCCTCGGTCCGCGGGAGCCGGACGACCGTGGGTGCCACGCTGCCGACGGCGAGGGCGAACCGGTCCCGATCCCGCACACCCGCCATGACGATTTTGGAAATCGCCTGGGCAGCGCGGGTGCCGACCTTCCGGAACCACTGACGTCCGCGAACGGGGCCGATTTCGAACGCCACGATGAGCTCGTCGGGCCGCCGGACGGTCTTGCGGTAGCCCGTGTAAAAGGCGGTGAACGGCACCCGCCTGCTGCCGGCTGCGCTCTGCAGCACGACTACGGCGTCGGCGGCGGCGAGCACCGGCAGCGAATCGCCCGCCGGCGACGCGTTCGCGACGTTCCCGCCGATCGTGCCGCGGTTCTGGATCTGTACGCCGCCGACTTCGCGGGCCGCGGCGGCGAGCATCGGCAATAGCCGGCGGACGAGCGGCGAGCGGATGAGATCGGTGAACGTCGCAAGCGCGCCGATCGTCAGCGTCCCGCGGCGAGACGTGATGGTCCGAAGCGCGTCGAGCCGCCAGAGATCCAGAAACCGCTGGTCCTTCAGCGTGCCGAAGTTCAGCGTGACGTACAGATCCGTGCACCCGGCCAGCGGCGTCAGCGTCCCCGGAGGTCTCTCGTCGCGCAGCATTTTCAACGCATCGGCGAGCGACCGGGGTCGCAGGAGCGAGCGGGACGAAATCGTGGACAGCATCAGGCGCGCCGAATCGATCGATAGATCGCTGCATAGCCGGTGCAGCGGCACAGGTTGCCTGCGAGTCCCGAGCGAATCTGCGCCATCGACGGCTTTCTGCCGAGCGCGACGGCCGCGAGGATCATGCCCGGCGTACAGATGCCGCATTGCGCGCCGCCGTGCTCGACGAACGCGCGCTGCAGCGGATGGCGTCCCTTGAGACCCTCGATGGTCGTGATACGCGCGCCCTCGGCGTGCGCCGCGGGCATGAGACACGAGTTGACCGGTGCGCCATCCACCAGCACCGTGCACGCGCCGCACTCGCCTTCGCCGCACCCTTCTTTCGTGCCGGTCAAGGAGCAGTCCTCGCGCAGCACGTCGAGCAGCCGCTTGAGCGGGTGGACGTCCAGCCTCGTCCGCTTGCCGTTGATCGTCAGGCGCATCATTCCAGAGACTTGAGCCTCGAGACTTGCGACTTGAGAATGCGTTCGGGCGTCGCCGGGATCTCCCGCACGTCAACGCCGGCGTGACGAATTGCGTTGACCACCGCTGGCGCCGGGCCGTCGATCGGCATCTCGCCGACGCCTTTCGCGCCGAACGGACCGTGCTTGTACGGCCGCTCGAGAATCACGACATCCATATCCGGAGTATCGAGCGTGGTCGGAATGATGTAGTTCGTCAGCTGGTCGTTGGCCATCCGGCCGTCGCGCATGACGACCTCCTCGAGCAGCGCATATCCGAGGCCCTGGGCGCTGCCGCCTTCGATCTGGCCGAGCGCGAGCGTCGGGTTGATCGCCCGTCCGATCTCGTGGACCGACGTGAAGCGCGTAGGCCGCGCCTCGGACGTGACCGGGTCGATGTCGAGCTCGACGACGTCGCAGGCCCAACCGTACGACCCGTACGCGTCGCCGCGATAGCGCTCGTCGTCCCACTGCATGTCGGCGGGACGCTCGTAGGACTTGGTGATCACGAGCGGACCGTGGCGTCGGAGGTAGGCGCGTGGCGACATCCCGCCGAGCCGGTCGCGCATCTCTTCGGCCGCGCGCTGCAGGATCCGGCCGACGATCATGCACGTGCGCGACGCGACGGTCGGGCCGCTGTCCGGCACCTCTCCGGTATCCGCGGCGTTGACCTCGACGCGCTCGTACGGCATGCCCATCGCATCCGCGACGATTTGCGCGTGCATCGTGCGCGTGCCCTGACCGATCTCGGTACTGGCGACGAGGATCCGGACGCCTGTCTTGGTCAGCGCCAGCGCGGCTTTCGAGGCCAGCTTCACCTCGCCTGCGCCGGTGAACCCCGAGCCGTGGAAGAACAGAGCGAGACCAATACCATGACGCCCGGCCACAGCCTCGCGCTCCTTCTGCACCGGAGCGCGAGCCTTCAGGCGAGCGTTAGCCTTCCACTTCCTCTTGAAATCCGTCCGCTTGACCGCGGCTCGCAGGACGTCGAGCGCCGCGCAGTCTTTGCCGAGCCGCTGGCCGGTCGCAGTCGTGTCGCCGGGTCGCAGAGCATTGACCTCGCGGATGCGGACGGGGTCGAGCCCGATCCGCTCGGCGATCCGATCCATGTGGACTTCGGCGGCGAACTGCGTCTGCGGCGCGCCGAACCCGCGGAACGCGCCATTGGGTGGCGTGTTCGTCATCATCGCCCGGCCGCGGATGCGGACATGGTCGCAGCGGTACGGGCCGCTGGCATGAATCACCCCGCGGGACAGGACGACCGCGCTCAACGTCGCGTACGCGCCGCCGTCCAGCACCGCATCGATGTCGATGGCAGTAAGCGTGCCGTCTTTCTTCACGCCGGTCCGGTGACGCACGATCGCCGGATGCCGCTTCGTCGTCGCGAGCATGTCCTCGACACGGTCGTATACGAGCTTGACCGGCCGCATCGACTTCAGGGCGAGCAGTGCGGCGTGGCACGCGATGGTCGACGGATACTCCTCCTTGCCGCCAAAGCCGCCGCCGGTCTCGGTCTGCACGACCCGGACCCTGCCCTCGGCAATGCCGAGCATCACCGTCAACGCGCGATGCACGTAGTACGGACACTGCATCGACCCGTAGACGGTGACGCCTGCGGCGTCCGGCACGGCGACGACCCCGTTCGGCTCGATGTACAGCTGCTCCTGGTGGCCGGTCCGGTATTCGCCTTCGACGATGACGTCGGCCGCCGCGAAGCCCTCGTCGATGTTCCCCTTCTCGATGGCAATCTTCTTGAAGGCGATGTTCGACCTTTCCGGGTCGTAGTTCGGGGCCGTTTCGCGGTACTGGATGTCGACTTCAGCCGCGAGCAGTTTCTCGCGATCCGCGTGCGCCAACAGGAGGATCGGCTCAGCGACGTGGCGGACGACCTTCTCCGCGAGGACGGGCTGGTCGTCCTCGATCAGCGCAACGACGTTGCGGCCTGGAATCGATCGGTGGTCGACGATGGTGAAGCCGGCCGGATCGGACACGAACCGAAGGCCGGTGATCTCGCCCGACGGGATCGTCGAGCGGACGGTGCGTGCATGCAGGAGACTCGGAAACCGCAGATCGTCGAGGTATCGCGCGGTGCCGGTGACCTTTTCGACGCCCTCCTTACGCAGCACGCTTCTGCCGACGGCTCTGCCCCCGCGACCGCGCATGGCGCGAGATTATATGCCGCGGCTCGATCTGTTTCGGACACTGCGGACCGGGTTCCGGGGATCGGATGCGGATCAGGCCTTGTAACGGAACTCCAGAGTCAGGCCGCTGACCATGAGGATATCGCCTTCCTTCAGATCCCGGCGCCCCGTCAGCGGCTCGTTGTTGACCGTCTGCTTGCCGCCAAGCGCCGTCAGCGTGTACGTCTCGCCCTTGCGCGCGATGGCCACCGCCGACTTGGGCTTGAACCATCCTTTCAGCTTGACCGCAGCCGTGTCGGCGGACCCGATGATCGACGTCGCCTGATTGAGCAGGTACTCGCTCTGATCGGATTTTCCGGAAAGAACCCGCAAGACACCGACGCGGAGCGCCGTCGTTTTCTGGCCGCCTGACGGCCCTCGCGCATCGGCGGCCGTCGACCCGCCCTTGACGGTCGATGGGCCCGACGAGGTCCCGAGATCGATGCCCATCTTGGCAAGCAGCTCGCGCTGCTGCTTCGTATCGAGGAACACCGTGCCGCCTTCGAGCTTCGAAGGCGCCGTGTCGACTTCCGCGGAGTCCGTGTCCGCTACCGACTCGCCGCCCGCCGCGTCGTAGACCAGCTTGTGCTTGCCTATCAGTACTGTGTCGCCATTCTCGAGCACCTGCCTATGCACGCGCCGCTCGTTGATGAACGTTCCGTTGGTGCTCTTGAGGTCCTCGATGACGAACTTGCCGCTGTCGTGAACGATGCGCGCGTGATGGCTCGAGACGGCGGGATTGTCGATGACCACGGTGTTGTCGGGCAGGCGTCCGATCTTCAGGGCGTGCGCCCCCAGCTCGTACTCCTTGAGTACCTGGTCTCCAAACCGCAGCACTATCTTCGCCATCTCAGGCTCCTCTTCACGCGATTAACGAACGCGCCCCACCAGCCGCCGACAACCTCGACGACGACGACGGTGACGTTGTCCGCGCCGCCGTTGCGGTTGGCCGCCTCGATCAGGACCTCGCAGATCTGCTGCGGGTCGCGGACGTTGGCGATGGTCGACGACATCTCGGGCTCCGGCACCATCCGCGTCAGGCCGTCGCTGCACAGCAGCAGATAATCGCCGGCCTGCACGGGCACTTCGGTCAGCTCCACGTCGACGTCCGGGTCGCGTCCCAGCGCGCGCAGCAGGACGTTCTGGTCCTGGTGCTGGAGCGCGCCCTCGCGCGTCAGAATGCCGGCCTTCACCTGCATCTCGACCAGCGAGTGGTCGCTCGTCAGCGGCTCGAGACGGCCACGCTGCCAGAGGTACGCCCGGCTGTCGCCCACGTGCGCAAGGCTGACGATGTCCTCGTCGATCCATGCGCCGACCACCGTCGTCCCCATGCGCGCCTGACGGACGTCTTTCTGCGCCGCGTCGTAGATCCACTGGTTCGACCGCCGAACGGCCGCACCCAGGCGGCTCGTTCGCGGGCGGAATCCGTCGGGATCCTGCGGCACGTCCGGCGATCCGTCCTGCAGCGTGGAGACGATCGTGTCGATCGCCATTTGGCTGGCGACTTCACCCGCCTCTTCGCCGCCCATGCCGTCGCAGACCACGAAGAGACCGTGCTCTTCGAGGGACGCATAGGCGTCCTCGTTGTGCACGCGCACCCGTCCGATGTCGGTCGCCGCGCCGGCGAGCAGATGCATGCGAAGTCCGGTCGCCCGGGCGTCCGTCACACCCGTGGCAAGCGTAAGCTTAACCGTTTCCTACTCTCGGTACAAGCGGAGCGATTCAGCGGCGAGCAGCGCGTTTCAACAAAGGATAAGCGTCCACCGGTCTGGGATAGCCATCGGCCACCGACAGCAGCATGACGTGGAGGTGCGTCGGAGACCGCGGCGCCGCCGCGTTCCGGCCCGAGCGGCCGACCGTGGCGATCGGCTGTCCTGCCGTCACGATGTCGCCGGGACGGACGCGCACCGAGTGCGCATGCGCGTAGTAGAAGATCTGCTGAGACGCCGGACTGTAGACGTAAACATATCGACCGCCGCGCAGATGACTGCCCGCGTCCCAATCCGGCGCATGCGCGATGACGATGCCGCCCGCGATGCTGAGAATGTCGACAGGCTCGCCCGTCCGATCGTCCAGTGAATCCTGGTTGCGATCGCGGATGAAGATGTCGTGGCCGGGATGCCCCGCGCTCTTGTAGCCGTCGAACCACTCCTAGCCCTTCGCGATGTAGCCGCTTCCGTTGACGCCGCCGATCGATTCCGGCCCGTACCCCGCGACGGGGAACCGCTCCCGGCCCGGCGGTGTGTCGACGCCGCCGCGCGCGTAGAAGTCGTCGCGGATGAGAGGCAGCAGTTCGCGGACGCGCGCGAGCGCCGCCGTCCGATCGATTTTCTGATCCCGGATCTGCGCGTAGAGCGCATCGAAGTCGCTGCACGACCGCGACGGGACCGTCGGGGCTTTCTGCGCCTGCAGCGACCCCGCGGCGGCGGCGACCAGGGCGATTAGGCGAACGATGCGATCGTCCTCTGAACCATCGCGCGCGTCATCGGGATCTTGTAGGCGTTTTTCGCGAGCGCGCGCGCGCCGGCCACGGACGCGTCGCCCGCCTGCGCGGCGAGCTCCGGAGTGACGCGTCTGCCGGTGATCAGCTTCTCGACGTCGGCGACCCGCCACGGAACCGGCGCGACGCCGCCCAGGACGATGCGGGCGCTGCGGCAGACGCCGTTGTCCACGTCCATCACGACGGCCGCGG
>DASQHH010000289.1:0-4363 GCA_035632195.1 Vicinamibacterales bacterium | reverse complement strand
GGTATCCGTCGTCTGTTCGTGGCCGACACCGTGGAAGATGACGACGTGACCCGCGCGTTGAGCGCGGGAGCTGAGATGGTTCTCGAACGATCCGCGGCCGTCGCGTCGTTGAGCGACGCCCTGCACCAGGTGCTCGCCCGGCCGCATCCACGCCGTGCCGACGCGAAAGCCGCGCTATCCGGCGCGCGCCTGCTGGTTCGCGCGCACCAGCGCTTCCGCACCAACAAGCCGCCGCTCGCGCCGCCTCCGCTGCGGTGCCCGTCGTGCGACGTGACTCTCGTGTACGACCACAGTCACGTGGGCGGCGTCAGCGCGCGGTTCGAGGAACAGTGGGACTATTTCGTCTGCGAGAAATGCGGCAGTTTTGAATTCCGCCAGCGCACGAGGAATCTGCGTCGCACGGTCATGCTGTCATGAAAACGAACCGCTACGTGCTGATTGTCGATGACTTCACGGACGGACGCGAAATGGTCGAGGAGTACCTCGCCTTTCGCGGGCTCGAGGTCAAGACCGCCTCCGACGGCGCCGGGGCCCTGCAGCTCGCAGCCCGGCGGCCGCCGGCGGTCGTGCTCATGGACCTGACGATGCCCGGCGTCGACGGCTGGGAAGCGACGCGCCGGCTGAAGGCCGACCCCCGCATGCGGGACACGATTGTGATCGCGTTCACGGCCAACGCGCTGGTGCACGACAAGGCCAAAGCGCTCGGGGCCGGCGCGGACGCCTTCATCGTCAAGCCGTACGACCTGGCCGCGCTGGGCGACATGGTCATCGCCGTTCTGCACGGCGGCCGTGCCGCGCTCGACGGCTCGATCGCGGGCCTGAGCGGCAGCCGGGTCTGAAAAGACCCGGCCTACTTACGATACTTCTCGAGAAGTTCCTTCATCACGTCCGCGGCGGATTTATTCCCCTTGCGCATCTCCGTCATCATTTCCGTCGACGGCGGCGTGATGTGGTTGGCGCGCAGGTAGCCGACCACGTTGCCGTAGATTTCGTTGTTGTGGACGGTGGTGTGAAGGAACGCGATCACCATCTGCTGCGACGACAGGATCTTGGCATCGTCGAGCTTCGCGAATGCCGCGTCGCAGTAGTCGAACGACTCGGCGAGCGCCTTTGCGATGTTGGCCTTCCCCGAGATGGCATCGGTCTTCGCCTTCGGCATCGGGTTCGGTTCGCCGCGCAGCGTGGAGCAGTCGAGATAGTTGCGCTCGGTCGAGTGGTTGATCCACTGGCCGAAGTCCATCTGCGCCGGGTCGAGCTTGAATCCGTACTTGTCGGCCGGCATGGCGGATGCGGCCGCCAGCAGGTCGAACTTCACCGGCGTGTAGTAGCGCTGGATGTTGGCGGTCTTGAGCGTGTCTTCGGCGCGCGCTGAAACAGCCACGGCCAGCGATGCGATCAGCAGGAATGCAGTCTTCATGAGGCCTCCGAATGGCGCGATTATAGCGTTGTCAGCGCGAAGGCGTAGACGACGTTGCCCGAGGCGATCGCGATGAACTGCCGGCCGCCCACCGCGTAGCTGATCGGCGAGGCGTTCATGTCCGCGCCTGTCTGAAAATGCCAGAGGTGCGCGCCCGACTGCGCGTCGAGCGCGATGAGGTTGCCGTCCTTCATGGCGGCAAAGACGACGCCGCCCGCGGTCGCGAGCACGCCGTCGGTCAGCGAGCCCTGAAAGATCTTGAAGTCCCACATCGTCCCGCCGGTTTCCGGATCGAGCGCCTTGATGCCCGCCGACGGCGCGGGTTCACCCGGCTTCGGTGCCGCGGCCGCGCCGGCGCCCGGCGCCACGCGCCCGATGTACTGGCGTCCAGCTTCGTATTCGACCGGTGAGCTGACCCAGCGCTGGCCGCGTTCCTGGTACGCGAGATACATCCAGCCGGTCAGCGGGCTGTACGACGGCGCCTGAAAGTTCGTGGCGCCGCCCTGCGCGGGATAGACATAGAAGCTGCCGTCGGGGCTGGAATTCGAACCCGGTACCACGAGCGGCCTCCCGCGGCCGTCGAAGCCGGTGTTCCAGTTCTGATAGATGAACGGCAACCCCGAGAGAAACGCGCCGGTGGCGCGATCGAGCACGTAGAACATGCCGTTGCGATCCGCGTGCAGCAGCAGCTTGCGCCGCTGTCCGTGCCACTCGCGATCGACGAGCACGACTGCCTGGCACGAATCCCAGTCATGGCCGTCGTTCGGCGTGAACTGGTAGTGCCACCTGCGCTGACCCGTGTCGGGATCGATGGCGACGACCGAGTCGCTGAAGAGGTTGTCGAGGTCGCCGCGCGACGAGCGATCGATCTGCGGCCCGGGATTGCCGACCGTCCAGTAGACGAGATTCAACTCGGGATCGTAAGAGCCCGTCAGCCACATCGGGCTGCCGCCGCGCTGCCAGCTGTCGCCCTTCCACGTGTCGTTGCCGAACTCGCCGGGGCCTGGCACCGCGTACCAGCGCCAGAGGCGCCGCCCGGTCGCGGCGTCGTACGCGTCCAGGAATCCGCGCGCGCCGAACTCGCCGCCCGTGATGCCGACGAGCACCTTGTCTTTCACGACGAGCGGCGCGCTCGTGAGGCTGTAGCCGAGCAGCGTGTCGGCGACCTGCGTCTCCCACAACTGACGGCCGGTGCCCGCGTCGATGGCGACGAGCGCGGCGTCCAGCGTGCCCACGAACAGTCGATTGCCGGCGATCGCCGCCCCGCGGTTGTACGGATTGATCTCGTACGGGTTCTTCACCTTCTGCGTCCGCGTGTACCGCCAGAGCGGCCGGCCGGTCTGCGCATCGAGCGCGGCGACGGCGCCGGGCTGCGTCGTGTACATCACGCCGTCCGCGACGATGGGAGTCGTCTCGAGGACGCTCTCGCCGGGCATCGCGAACGTCCACGCGGCACCCAGTCGCGTGACGGTGGCCGCGTCGATCTGTTTCAGGGCCGAGTAGTGCGTGGACGCGTAGCTGCCCCAGTACATGAGCCAGTTCTGCGGCTCCGCATCCGCGTGCACGAGGCGATCGGACGACACGCCTCCGCCTCCGATCCGGCGCGCCTCGCGCGTCAGCTTGTCGAACCTGTACGCGGCGCCCGACGCGTCGGCGAAGAGCACGGAGAACGTGTCCTCGTTCAAGCGCACGCCGCTCAATGCGCGGCCGTCCCTTGTCGTGACGCTCACGCGGACCTGCGGCCTCGCAGCGGTTGGCGACGCGCCGAGGCTTCGAATGTAGGAAACGATCTGCCGCGTCTGCTCGTCCGTCAGCTTTTTGAATGCCGGCATCTGGGTGCCGGAGAAGCCGTCGCGGATGGCGCGGAATAAATCGGCGTCGGCGCTGCCGTGGACGAAGCGACTGGTATTGAGCGCAGGTCCGCGATCGCCCTGGCCTGCCGGTCCGTGGCATGACTGGCAGGTCTGGTCGTACAGCACGCGGCCCGCGGCCACGGCATCCGGCTGCTGTGCGCTCGGCACGGACATGCCAATCGCAGCGGCCATCGCGCACGCGACCGCCGTCTTTCCTGTCATCAGCGCCCTCGACGGCGACGCGGCGCAGTGTACCCGATCGCCGCTAACGATGGCAGCCGAGGCAGAAATGGTCGTCGCGCGGCACGGCGCGCAGGTCAGCCATCCATTTCTGCGCTTTCTGGTCGTAGGGCGTGCCCGGCAATTCCCTGGAAATCCGCGTCAGGTATGCCGACGCCTTCTCGTCGTCTCCGCCGAGCCGGTACGCCGTCGCCAGGCCGCCGAGCAGCTCGCCGCGCGCGTGCGTGCCGAGACGGCTCGCGTACGGCGCCTCGATCGTCAGCACCTTCTCGTAATCCGCCGCGGCGGTCCGCGCCCAGTCGCGCGACTGATCCGGCGGCGCGAATCGCGCGCTCGAGATGAGAATCGCCGCGCGCGGGATCAGCACCTGCACGTCGTCCGGCTGCAGGGAGACGGCGTCCGCCATCTCGCGCATCGCGCGGATGTTCAGCGAAATCCCTTCGTCGGTCCTGCCCGCGCGGAACGCGAGGCCGGACCGGACGAGCAGTCCCGCGCCGTGCCACACGAGCGCCGGCGCGTTCTTCGGATTTTCCGCCAGCGCGTCCTCGCATGTCTTCATCGCTTTGTCGAATCGTGCCGTATCGCCGGTCATTCCGGCGAAGAAGTCCTCGCGGACGACGGCGTCGAATCGCTGCGTCTGCTGCGTGGCTGCGGCCGCAGCCAGACAGACGGCGAAGGCGCCGCAGAGCAGGAGCCGGATAGACATGCCGTCTTAGACGACGTGCCGGCCTTGTTCGTTGCCGTGGGTTGTCGAGCGGCTGAAGCCTCGCGCTCCGCTACATGTGGAGCAGCGCCGACAGATTTCCCGCGTAGATCCGTGCGCGCTGCGCCTCGCTGACGGGCAGCCGATCGA
>DASQHH010000288.1:0-4568 GCA_035632195.1 Vicinamibacterales bacterium | reverse complement strand
CGACGCCGTCGACACGGTCGGCGGCTCGCCGATGCCGATCACGCCGCGCTCGGGCATGTTCCGCAGGTCGACTTCGATCTGCGGCACGTCGGACATGCCGGCCAGCAGATACATCTCCATGTTCGGGTTGACCATCTGGCCGGTCACGCGGTCGAGGATGCGATCCTCGAACAGCGCGAAGTTGATCGCCGCGATGACGCCGCCGTACACCTGACTCTCCGCCGTCAGGCGATCGACGATGAGTCCGCAGTCCTGAATCGCCAGGATGCGTTTGATGCGGACGATGCCGGTCTCGATGTCGACGGTTACTTCGGCGAACTGCACGCCGCTCGTGCCCGAGCCCGAGAGGCCGTCCTGCCACTGTCCGTTGACCGAGATCGGCTCGGTGCCGATCAGTTTGCACGCATCCTTCCAGGCGAGGCTCTTCGACGGATTCGCCTTGACGACGATCCGTCCGCCTTCCGCTGCGAGGTCCGCCGGCTGCGCGCCGAGCTGCGGCGCGACCCTGGCCAGCAGCTGATCGAGCGCGTCCGTGCACGTGACGCGAATCGCCGGCGTCACCGACGCAGCCGTCGTGCTGCCGCCGGATCCGCCGCTGAACGGATACATCGTGTCGCCGATCTGCGGCGTGATCGCGCTGACCGGCAGCCCCATCGTTTCGGCGGCGACCATGGCGACAAGCGTGCGCGTTCCCGTGCCGATGTCCTGCGTGCCGCACTTCACGACGACGCTGCCGTCCGGGTTGATGTCGACGTGCGCCTGCGAGCCGCGGCCCGCGCCGCCCCACAGGTGCGCCGACACGCCCATGCCCGTCTTGATCGGACCGCGCGTCGTGTCGCCCGTCGGATGCCTCTTGTCCCACCCGAACCGCTTCGCGCCCTCGGCGAAGTATTTCTGATACTGCGCGTTTGGTGCGAGCGGCGGCGCGTTCTTCAGACGGAACTCGACGGGATCCATCTTCACGCGGTCCGCGAGCTCGTCCATCAGGATTTCCGTCAGGTAGCAGCCCTGCGGATGTCCCGGCGCGCGCATGGCGCGCTGCTGGCCGGCGTTGATGTAGACGTCGGTGTGGACGCGCTTCCGATTCGGGAATTGATAGAGATACGGCAGCGGGAAGCCGGACGTCGCGCCGGCGCCGCCCGTGCCCCAGCTCGTCCCGTCGAACGCCGTCAGCTTGCCGTCGCTCGAGACCCCGGCCTTGATGTGCGCGAATGCCGACGGACGGTTGCCGGTGTCGAGATGCTCTTCCTTGCGGTCGAGCATCAGCTTGACCGGTGCGTTTGCCAGCTTTGCGAGCTTCGCGCAGATGATGCCCTGCGCGTCCGGCGCGAACTTGCTGCCGCAGCCGCCGCCCATGTACTGCGTGATGACGCGGACATTCGCCTGCGGAATGCCCAGCGTCTGCGCGTACCCCTGCGCGCACTGATGCACGCCCTGCGTCGTCACCCAAGCAGTCAGTTTGTCGCCGTCCCATTCGCAGACGGTGCCGTGTGTCTCGAGGCAGACGTGGGTAATCACGTGCGTGGAGTACGTTTGCTCGACCACGTGCGCGGCCTGCTTGAAGCCGGCGTCGAGGTCGCCGGTCTCGCTGCGCTGGCCGGGGCGGGTATTGGCTTGCCCCGAGTTCCATTTTGCCGCGTCCGCGTTCATCGCGAGCGTCTCGTTCGAGACGTGCGGCAGCGGCTCCCAGCGGACTCTAACCAGCCGTGCCGCGTCGCGCGCGCGTTCTTCAGTGTCGGCCGCGACCGCCGCTACGGGATCGCCCTGGTAGAAGACCTCGTCGCCGGCCTTCCGGTATTCCAGCGCGGCTTTGACACCCGGCGCCTTCTGAGCGGCGGACAGATCGATCGACGTGATCCTCGCGTGCGGGTAAGGCGATCGAATCATCCGGCCGTAGATCATTCCGGGCCGGTTGATGTCGTACGTGTACTTCGCGCGGCCGGATACTTTGTCGGGACCGTCGAGCCGCTTGACCGGCGTCGACAGGATCGTCGGCTTATCGGGCCACGAATATTTAGCCACGGGCCCCTCCCATCATCGTCTTGGCTTTCATCGCGGCTTCGAACACACGGACGAAGGTGCCGCAGCGGCAGATGTTGCCGTTGAGCTCACGCTTGGCTTCTTCGGACGTGGCATTCGGGTATTTCTCCAGCAGCGCCACCGTAGCGACGACGAAGCCCGGCGTGCAAAAGCCGCACATCAGCGCGTCGACGTCGCAGAACGCCTGCTGCACTGGATGAAGCGTCGCGCCGTTGGCCAATCCGTCGACAGTGCGTATCTGTTTGCCCTGGACGTCGATCGCCAGCGTCGAGCAGGAGTAGACCGTGCGCCCGTCAACGATCATCGTGCACGCGCCGCAGGTGCCGCGGTCGCACACGCGCTTGTTGCCGGTGAGGTCGGCGCGGTTGCGGAGCGCGTCGAGCAGCGTGACGCGCGGCTCGATGCGGAGATCCTGCCGCCTGCCGTTGACCGTCAGCGCAACCGGCACGGCGCCGGGGCCGAGCACGCGCGGGCCGGCCGGCGTCTGTGCGTCAGCCTCGGTCGCGGTCGTGACCGCGGTGGCGAGGCTGCCGACGCCGGCGGTCTTGAGAAAGTCACGCCGACTGAAGGACGGGAAATCCTCTTTCGACATGTCGGTCAGTATAGATCCGACGGCCGTCAGGCCTCAGCCCTTGGCCCTGGCCCCCAGCCCTAGTAGAGAATCCGATAAAGGCTGGCTTCGCCGTGCTGTCCTTCGCGCTCGGCCGGATGGCGTGAAATCAGCTTCACGTCCGCCCTTCGGTCGAGGCCGTCGACGAGCTCTGGATAACGGGCGCCAAACAGCCGCTCGCCGTGAACGATGAGGTAGCGCGCCTCGTGGTTCTTCGCCACGCGGATGCCTTCATCGCCTGGGAGCGTGCTCATCGCCGCCAGGTACGTTCGATACCAGGGCGGAAAGAAACCGCTGTAGCCGTTGACCAGGTGCTGCCAGTGAAACGTCGAGTAGTAGAGGTAGGTCGGATCGTCGCGATCCCCGGCGGGGAACTCCGCGAGCGCGGCCGTCGGCGTGTCTCCCACATCCCGCACCATGTCGGCGTAGACGGCAGGCGGCTGCGTCGGCACGATCATCAGGTCGATTGGACGCGAGGCGTATTCGACGAGCATCAGCGCGCCGATCGCGGCCAGCGACCACCCGGCCGCGCGCTGCGGACGAATCCGATCGCCGATCCACGCCGCGCCGTACCCGGCCAGGATCGCCAGCGAGAAGCCGGCGATGATCCCCATGCGGGCCGGAATCCGAAGCCCACGGAACGGCAGGACGTGATCGTAGAGCGCTCGATAGGTGATCCCGTTGAAGCCGAGCGACACGTCGACGGCGAGCAGCAGCCCGAGCGCGTACGCGAGCTGCGCCGATCCGCCGCGGGCGCGTGCGAGTCCGACGATCGCGAGCGCCAGCGCGATGAAACCGGGAAACAATCGACGCTCGGGCTCCGCGAACCGGCTGAACGCGGATGCAAACACCACGTTTTCGTCCGGCGGACCGAGGTAATTCCACAGCGTCGCGCTGCCGGCGACGACCTCGTCCGCCTTGCGCTCGCCGACCACTTCCCGTGCGCCAAGGTACGCTTTCGCGACCGGAAACACCGTGGCGCCGGCGATCGCCGCGGAGACGGCAAGCGCAGCGATCGTGCGGCGCGCCGCCAACGGGTTCCGCATCCAGCGCACGATCAGCATCGTTCCGCAGACAACCGTGAAGTACGGCACAAGGAACAGACCGTAATACATGCACGACAGAACCTGCCCCGCGGTTAACGCACCGAACAGGATGCCGTCGCGCAGCCTTCCGCTCGCGAGCAGCCGATGGAACGCCCACAGCGCGAACGGCAGGCACTGGGTCTGCTGCAATTGCAGATGCGGGTAGTGATCGATGCGGTACGGCAGGAACGCGAAGACCAGACCTGCGAGCACTCCGGCCGCCGGGCGCTCGGTGAGTCGGCGCACAAGCAGGGCGACGCCGACGCCGGAAACGATGAATCCCGACAAGAACACGATGTTGTAGACGAGGATCGGGCCGACGCCAATCCACCGGAGCGGCGCGGCGGCAACGCCCGGAGCAATCAGCGTTTCGGAATACGCGAGCGTGCGCCGCTCGGGATAGAAGATGTTCGCGGCGAACACGTGCGCCGGCGCCGTGGGCAGCGCGTGCGCGACCCACGCCAGCGTCCACGCGTTCAACAACGGATCCCCGTCGTCGTGCACGCCGTCCCGCAGGTGCAGCACCTGCGGGTACGTCATGACCGCAGTCAGCAGCGTGTACAGCAGCAGCGTGCGGACAAGAAACCGTCGGGTGTTACCGCTGAACAAGCTCAATCTTGGCGCCGGCGGGACCTTCGATATAGGCGAAATGGACCGTCGCGCCGCCCGCCAGCCTCAGCGGACGCGGCTCGGTCGTGAACTTCACGCCCTTCGCCTTGAATTCCTTGGCGGTTGCGTCGAGGTCCGGCGTCCGGAAGCCGAAGTGATCGACGGCATGGCCCTCGCTCGCCGTGGCGTCGCCCCGCTGCACGAGCAGCCAGACGCCGCCGAAC
>DASQHH010000287.1:0-6261 GCA_035632195.1 Vicinamibacterales bacterium | reverse complement strand
GTAGTCGAACCGGGGGAGGGTGCGGAAACCCGGCACGGGTGCCGAATGCGAGCGATCAACCAGATTCTCTGTCCCGTCGATCTTTCCGACGTCACCAACCACACGCTGAATCACGCCACCGTCCTTGCGCGATGGTACGGCTCGAAAGTGACGCTGCTGCACGTCGCCAATCCGATCGCGATTCCCGTCGTCGATTACGCGATGGTCGGCGCAGGCATCATTCCGAGGCCCCTCACGGACGATGAGAGGGCGAGCGCCGTCAGGGACGTCCTCAGCTGCGCGAGCGCGCCAGACGTGTCTTACGCCGATATCGTCGTTCAGAGCGGATCGCCGTCGCAGCGGATTCTCGACTGCGCGAGGTCGCTGCCAGCGGACCTGGTCGTTATCGGCACCCATGGCATCAGCGGATTCGTGCACCTCGTGCTCGGATCGGTGACGGAAAAAGTGCTCCGCCAGGCCACTTGTCCGGTCATGACGGTCCCCCCGCGTGCGCGTTCGACGTCGACGCTGCCGTTCAAGCGGATTCTATGTCCTGTCGATTTCTCTGAGCCATCGCTGGCCGCACTCGAGTTCGCGTTTTCGCTCGCGCACGAGGGCGACGCGGATCTGACGGTGATGCACGTTTTTGAATGGCCCGACCAGCCGCTGACGGACCGGCCCATTCAGATTCCGGAGTATCGGAGGGAACTGGAGCACGACGCGATTGTCCGGCTCGAGTCGCTGGTGCCGCAGGACGAGCGCGATCGGTGCCGGCCGGCCGCCCGCATGGCATACGGAAAGCCGTACCGCAAAATTCTCGGCGCCGCGGTCGAGGACCGCGCCGATCTCATCGTAATGGGCGTGCACGGCCGCAACGCGCTCGACCTGATGCTCTTCGGATCGACGACCAATCAGGTTGTCCGACGCGCGACCTGTCCGGTCCTCACGCTGAGGAAGTGAACCGTGCGTCGGGCAAGGACCTGTGCGCCTTCTACTGCGCGTCGTGTCAGGGCCGCGACGGCCGCGGCGAGCGTCCCATCGTCGAAGCGCTCGCGTTCCGGCCGCCCGATCTGCGCACATTCGACGGCGGTGCCCTTCCGGTGACTGCATTGCGTCGCTCGTCGCCAACGACGGCAGTTTCCGCCCGCCCGCGCATGGCACCGTCGAGATGCCTGTCTGGGGTCCGATCTTCAAGGGCCTCGACGCGTCGGAGACGTTGGCGACGATCCGCATCGCGAATCTCGTGAAGTATCTCGGGTCCATGGGCCGAATGACGTGGCCGCGGCCGGCCGTTTGCAGACGTTGTCCGTGAGTTCGCGCTGTCGTCTGTAACTGCCTGATCCGATGCGGACGACCGCCGGGCTCTCGGCGGACCCTCGGCAGTCCGGCGAGAATTCGACACACCGCATCGGCCCCACACACTTCGGCGACGCCGATCTCGCATCACAAGGAGGCTGTATGAACATCGTGAAATGGACCCCGTTCCGCGAGCTCGAGGACATCTCGACTCGCCTGAACCGGTTCTTCAACGAGACGCCGGTCCGCACGACCGACGGCAACGGCTTCTTCTTCGCCGACTGGGCGCCCCCCGTCGACATCGAAGAGACCGACAAGGAATACCTGATCAAGGCCGAACTGCCGGGCATCGCGAAAGAGAACGTCAAGGTCGAGATGCTCGACGGCGTGCTGACGATCGAGGGCGAGCGCAAGACCGAGAGGGAGGAGAAGGGCAAGAAGGTCCACAAGGTCGAACGTTCGTACGGAAAGTTCGTCCGGCAGTTCGCGCTGCCGAACGAAGTCGAGGCCGCCCGGATCCAGGCGGAGTTCAAGGACGGCATGCTGAACGTTCATCTGCCGAAGACGGCGGCCGCCAAACCGAAGGCGATCGAAGTCAAGGTCGCATAGGAGCCAGTGGGTGCGGGACTCGAGTCCCGCACCCGCCGCGCCGGAGGAATCATGGAGACGATGAAGGCGGTCGTGTTCAAGAGCAAGGATCGCATCGCGATCGAGGACGTCCCGAAGCCGCGTCCCCGGGCGGGGCAGGCGGTCATCCGGATCACGACGACGACGATCTGCGGCACGGACGTGCACATTGTTCGCGGCGAATACCCGGTCAAGGCCGGCCTGACTCTGGGCCACGAGCCCGTCGGCGTGATCGAGGAGCTCGGCGAGGGTCTCGAGGACATCTACACGGTCGGCCAGCGGGTCATCGCCGGCGCGATCACGCCCTGCGGCCAATGCTCGTTCTGCCTGAGCGGGTCGCACTCACAGTGCGGCGGCGCGCTCGGCGGCTGGAAGTTCGGCAACACGATCAACGGGGCGTGGGCCGAATACCTGCTCGTGCCGGACGCGAAGGCCAATCTCGCGCCGATTCCGCCGGGCCTCGCCGACGAGGACGTGCTGCTGTGCCCGGACGTCTTCTCGACGGGACTGTCGGGCGCCGAGAGGGGACGGATCAAAGTGGGCGACGCTGTGGCGGTGTTCGCGCAGGGGCCGATCGGTTTGTGTGCCTCGCTCGGCGCGAAGCTGCTCGGCGCGGCCGTCGTCGTCGGCATCGACGCCAGCGACAGCCGCCTCGCGATTGCGCGCCGCTTCGGCGTCACGCACACCATCAATCCGAAGCACGTGGATCCGATCGAGGAAATTCGACGCCTGACCGACGGCCGCGGCGTCGACGTCGCCATCGAGGCGCTCGGCCGTCAAGAGACGTTCGAGAACGCTCTGAACGTGATTCGCCCGGGGGGCACGCTCTCCAGTCTGGGTGTCTATTCTGGCAAGCTCGTCGCGCCGTACCAGGCACTGCATGCAGGACTCGGCGACCAGACGATCGTGACGACGCTGTGCCCCGGAGGCAAGGAGCGAATGCGGCGGCTGATGGCCATGATCGATCATCGGCGCGTCGACCTGACGCCTCTCGTGACGCACCACTTCGGACTCGACGAGATCGAGACCGCGCTCGACCTGTTCGCGCGCCAATCGGACGGGGTCCTGAAGGTGGCGATGCATCCAGGGATTCGCTCGGCCGAACGCCAGCGGCATATCGCCGCGGCACATGTCTGACGCGCCGTCGTGATTCCGGCAGGGCCGCCGCGAATCCGCCATCGGCGCGGCGATTCCTCCCGAAACAGGCCTCGTGGTGCCATCCGCCGATGGCACCGCCGTTGCTCCGGTGGCAGGTACGACGCGGGGGTGAAAGGGTCGGGCGAATGTCCGGACTTTCTCGCAGAGAATTCGTCCGCGTGTGCACGTTGGCGGCTGCGGCCGTCGGCCTCGGACCAGCGGCGGCCGCCCGCTTCGTGGAAGCTGCGGGGCGCGGAAAGAAACCCTCCGTGGTCTGGTTGCAGTTCCAGGAGTGCACCGGCTGCACCGAATCGCTGCTGCGCACGGCGCATCCCGCCGTCGACGACCTCATTCTCGATCTGATTTCCCTGGATTACCACGAGACGCTGTTCGCGGCCGCTGGTCATCAGGCAGAAGCGGCGCTGAAGCAGGCGATGACGGCCAACGACGGCCGCTTCGTCCTTGTCGTCGAAGGCGCCATCCCGACGAAGGAGAACGGGATCTACTGCATGATCGGCGGCCGCACGGCCGTCGACATCGTCACTGACGTGGCGGCGCACGCTGGGGCGATCGTCGCGATCGGATCGTGCGCGTCGTGGGGCGGCGTCGCGGCGGCGGATCCGAATCCGACCGGCGCGACGGGCGTCCACGAGATTCTGAAAGACAAGACGGTCGTCAACATTCCGGGCTGTCCCGCCAATCCGTACAACCTGCTCGGTACCGTGCTGCAGTACGCCACATACGGCACGCTGCCGGCGCTCGACGCTCAGAACCGTCCGAAGTTCGCCTACGGCCAGACGATCCACGAAAAGTGTCCGCGGCGCGCGCACTTCGACGCCGGACGCTTCGCCGAAAGCTTCGGCGACGAAGGGCACCGCAACGGCTACTGCCTCTACAAGCTGGGATGCAAGGGGCCGGCGACCCACGCCAACTGCTCGCTGCAGCACTTCGGCGAAGTGGACGGCGCCTGGCCGATCGGCATCGGCCATCCGTGTGTCGGCTGCACGGAACAGCAGATCGGATTCCGCATCCCCATGCACCAGACGATTGCGATCGAGCGGCCGCTGCCGCCCGACACGTACGCGCCAGTGCACGCCGCACAGGGCGGCGTCAGCCCGATCGCGACGGGTGTCGCCGGAGCGATCCTCGGAGGACTCGCAGGCGCCGGTTATGTCGCGTCGAAGAAGCTATCCGCGCTGTCCGTACCCGACGAGCAAGAGACGTCGAAACCGGCGCCGGGAGCACAGCCATGAGCATCTCCCGACGCACCGCGCTGAAGGGAATCCTCACCGGGTCGGCGACTGCGGCGATCGGATCGACGCGCGCATCGGCGCTGGCCGTGGCGCGTCCTGATGCCGTTGCCCTCCTTTACGACGCGACGCTGTGCATCGGCTGCAAGACGTGCATGGTCGCCTGCAACGAGGCCAACGGCCTGCCGCCCGACACCGCCGGCAGACCCGGCGCGCTGTACCACGAGCCCGTCGATCTGAGCGCGCGCGCCAAGACAGTGATCAAGCTGTATTCACAGGACGGCGCGCAGTCGTTCGTCAAAGCGCAGTGCATGCACTGTCTCGACCCGGCGTGCGCGAGCGCCTGCATGCTCGGCGCGCTGAAGAAGGACGAGTTCGGCGTGGTCAGCTACGACGCGGACCTGTGCGTCGGCTGCCGATACTGCGAAGTCGCCTGCCCATTCAACGTGCCGAAGTTCGAGTGGTCGAAGGCCGCGCCGAAGATCGTCAAGTGCGAGCTGTGCAAGGAACGGCTCGCCGCCGGCAGACAGCCGGCGTGCACCGAGGTGTGCCCGCGCAAAGCGGTCGTGTTTGGACCGCGGAGAGATCTCCTCAACGAAGCGCATCGTCGCGTCGCCGCCAGTCCGGATCGCTACGTCCCGAAGGTATACGGCGAGATGGAAGCGGGCGGCACCCAGGCGCTCTATCTCTCTGCGGTCCCGTTCGAAAAGCTCGGGCTGCCGGCGCTCGGACCTGAGGTCGCGCCCGGACTTGCGCGCACGATCCAGCACGGCGTCTACAAGGGATTCATCGCGCCTGTCGCGCTCTATGGCGCATTGGCGGCGGTGATATGGCGGAACCGTCATGACGACACCCGCTGAACCGGCCGGCGGATCGCTCGTCACGCGCGCGATGCTCGCGCCGGCCGCCCTCGTGGCGCTCGCCGGGCTGCTGATTCTGTGGCGTCTCGTCGTGGGACTCGGTCCGACGACGGCGCTGAACGACGGTTATCCGCTCGGTTTGTGGATCGCGTTCGACGTCGTGACCGGGACCGCGCTTGCGTGCGGCGGGTACGCGGTCGCCATCCTCCTGTACGTGCTCAACAAGGGCCGCTACCACCCGCTCATCCGGCCGGCGATCCTGACGAGCGCGCTGGGCTACTCGATTGCCGGCTTCAGCGTGGCCATCGATATCGGCCGGTGGTGGAACATCTGGAAGGTGCCCCTGTATTTCCGACAATGGAACTTCGACTCGGCGCTGCTCGAGATCGCCCTCTGCATCATGGCGTACGTGGTCGTGCTGTGGATCGAGCTCTCGCCCGCGTTCTTCGAGAAGTTCGCGGATGGGTCGGTGCTCTGGCTCCGACGACTCTCGCGGAGGGCGCTGCCGATCCTCGAGCGCACGTCGATCGCCGTCATCGCGCTCGGCCTCGTGCTGCCGACGATGCACCAGTCGTCGCTCGGGACGCTGATGCTGCTCGCCGGCTCGCGTCTGCATCCATTGTGGCGGACGCCGATGCTGCCGCTGCTGTTCCTGTTGACCTGCGTCTCGATGGGCTACGCCGTCGTCGTCTGCGAATCGGCGTTTTCGGCCGTCGCGTTCAAGCGGCCCGTCGAGACGGTCATGCTCTCGCGCCTCGCCCGCGCGATCGTTCCCATCCAGGCGGCGGCCGTCACCCTCCGGGTCGCCGACTGGTGGATCCAGGGCGCGTGGAGCGGTCTGGCGATAGCCGACTCGCGGTCGCTGCTGGCGATGTGCGAAGTCATCCTCTGGCTCGCCCCGCTCCCGCTGCTCTGGACATCCGCACGTCGCCGCGATCTGGGAGGCCTCGTTCGCGCGGCGATCGTCATGATGTTCGCCGGCGCGCTCTTCCGTTTCGACACGTATCTCGCCGCGTTCCTGCCCGGCGCGCACTGGTCGTACTTCCCGAGCGTCACCGAAATCCTCATCACCACTGGCCTCCTCGCGACGGAGATCGTCGCGAATGTGGTCA
>DASQHH010000286.1:0-5757 GCA_035632195.1 Vicinamibacterales bacterium | reverse complement strand
CGTTGACGTTCACTTTCTGTGGATCGATCCCGAGCTCTTTCAGCACCGCGACCGCCTGCACCGAGAACGCTTCGTTCAGCTCGAACAGATCGACGTCCTGGAGCTTCCAGCCGACTTTCTGCGCCACGCGCCGGACCGCTTCGACCGGCGTCATCAGCACGAGCTTCGGCGGCAGGCCGCTCGTCGCCTGGCCGGCGATGCGCGCGAGCGGCGTGAGGCCGAGCGTCTTCGCGCGCTCGGAATCCATCACGACGACCGCCGACGCGCCGTCGTTCACGCCCGGCGCGTTGCCGGCCGTCACGGTCCCGTCCGTCTTGAACGCCGGCTTCAGCGCGCCGAGAGACTGGGCTGTCGTGTCCGCGCGAATCGACTCGTCGCGATCGACGACGAGCGGGTCGCCCTTCTTTTGCGGAATCGAAATCGGCAGGATCTCGCCCTTGAACGCGCCGCTCTCGGTCGCACGCGCCGCCTTCTGATGGCTCTTGGCCGCGTAGTCGTCCTGCGCGGCGCGGCCGACGTGGTAGTGCTCGGCGACGACTTCGCCGGCGTTGCCCATGTGGCATTGCTCGAAGGAACACCAGAGGCCGTCATTGATCATCGAGTCGACGACTTCGCCGTTTCCCATCCGCAAACCGTCGCGGACCCGCGGAAGCAGGTACGGGCAATTGCTCATCGACTCCATACCGCCCGCCACGGCCGCATCGATGTCGCCGACGCGGATCGCCTGGTCGGCAATCATCACGGCCTTCAGCCCCGAGCCGCACACCTTGTTGATCGTCAGCGCAGCCACGTGGTCGGGCAGTCCGCCGCGCAGCGCCGCCTGGCGCGCCGGGCTCTGTCCGAGGCCGGCGCTCACGACGTTGCCCATGATGCACTCGTCGACGATGCTCGCGTCGATGCCTGCGCGCCGCACCGCCTCGGCGACGACCTTCGCGCCGAGCTCCGTCGCCGAAAAGCTCTTGAGCGCGCCGAGGAACTTGCCGGTCGGCGTGCGGACCGCTGAGACGATGACCGATTCGCGCATGTCAGATGTCTCGGACGACGATTCGCGCGACCGCGTCCTTGCCGAGGAACTGTTGCAGACGCTCGAGAATGATCGCGCTGGATCGCCGGATCTCGCGGCGCCACTGCAGGCTCGTGGTCTCGACGATGAGCGTGCCGTCTTCGAGCTTGACGGCCGTCGCGCGCTGCAGCGCGGGGCCGACGGCCGACTGCCAGGCGAAGGTGACCTTGCCGTCCGAGAGCGGCATGTTCTGGAGCAGATGGAGCAGGGCGCCGGGGATGGCCTGCGAGAGCGCACGCATGGGAAAATCCCACTTTACCATGCGTACCGCTCGGCTAAAGCCTCGCGCTCCGCGTTCCACACGCCTCGGGCCTCGCGCTCCGCGTTCCACACAGCTCGAGCCTCGCGCCCCCGTGCTCGTGCTCGCCTCGGCGTCGCCGCGCCGCGCCGAGCTGCTGCGCTTCGCTGGTTTTTCGTTCCGGGTCGTCGTCGCCGAAGTCGACGAGCGGCTGCGCAGCGGCGAAACGCCGGCGGCCTACGTGCGGCGGCTGGCTTCCGATAAGTCGGCGGCTGCACTCCGTGTCGTCAAAGACCCGTCCGTCGTCATCCTCGGCGCGGACACGACCGTCGTCGTCGACGGCGAGATTCTCGCGAAGCCAGCCGACGATCGCGAAGCGGCGGCGATGCTGCGGCTGCTGTCGGGGCGCGCTCACGAGGTGCTGACGGGCGTCAGCCTGCGGCGCGGTGCCGCGGAGGTCGGACGCGTTGAATCGACGACCGTCCATTTCACGACGCTGACCGATCGGGACGTCGAGTGGTACGTCGCGAGCGGAGAAGGGCGCGACAAGGCGGGCGGGTACGCTATCCAGAGCCTCGCGTCCCGGTTCATTCCACGCATCGAGGGGTCTTATTCGAATGTGGTCGGGCTGCCGGTGGCAGTGGTGGCCGAGTTGCTGCCGCAACTGTGACTGCAACGTCCGCCCGGGTTGCCGCCTCTAATGGATGGGAGAGACGTGACCGACTCGGAAATCGTCCAGCGGGTGCGAACGGGCGAGACGGCGCTGTTCGAGGTCCTGATGCGCCGCCACAATCAACGTGTCTACCGGACCGCCCGCGCGATCGTGAAGGACGAAGCCGAGGCAGAGGACGTGATGCAGCAGGCGTACATCAACGCCTTCCTGCATCTGGATCAGTTTGCGGACCGCGCGCAGTTCTCAACGTGGCTGACGCGCATTACGGTTCACGAAGCGCTGTCGCGCCGCCGGCGGCAGCGCCCGGAGCTGGCGCTCGAGGCCGAGCCCGGCAGTGAGCACGAGCACGCCATGGATATCAGAGACGCGGCCAGCCCAGACCCCGAGCGACAGGCCTACAGCGGCGAGCTCGGGAGGCTCATCGAGAGCGCGGTCGACTCGCTGCCCGAAACCTATCGGTCTGTCTTCATGCTCCGCGATATCGAGGAGTTGTCGACCGATGAGACGGCAGCGGCGCTCGACATCGGCGTCGAAGCCGTCAAGACCCGGCTGCACCGGGCTCGAGCGATGGTGCGGCGGTCGCTGACCGAGCGCGTTGGCGCCTCGGCCGGACAGGCGTTCCAGTTCCACGCCACCCGCTGCGACCGGGTTGTCGCGGCCGTGATGACGGAAATCCGGCGACGAGTCCCCGTCTCCTCTGAAAAAGCCTGAAAATACGCTGGTCCGCCTCCTTGCATCCCGTGCGGGGAGGGACTATTCTGAGTCGGCGTCCTTTTCCCGGAAGTCCTTATGACAGCTCGATATATCAAGATTGGCCTGACGGTCGCCGTCCTGGGCCTGGCGTTTGGCGGACTCTTCTGGAGCACGCTGCGCGACGGGACCGAGTACTTCAAGAACCTCGACGAAGTGCTGCCGCAGCAGCAGGCGTGGCAAGGAAAGCAGCTGCAGCTGCACGGCTACGTTGTCCCGGGTTCCATCATGCGCTCGCGCGCCAACTCCCTCGAGTGGCGGTTCAAGGTCCAGAACAACCCCGCGAAGGGCGGTGCCGGCGAACCCGGCGGCATCGTCAACGCGTCCTACACGGGCGTCGTGCCCGACACGTTCAAGGACGAGGCCGAGGTCGTCTTGAAGGGCAAGCTGTCGCCTGACGGTTTCCATGTGGATCCGAACGGCGTAATGGCGAAGTGCCCCTCGAAGTACGAGGCGAAGGATTCGCCCGTCGCGGCCAGGTCCGGGACGTAATGGCCTCACTCGGCTCCTTCACCCTCCTCGCTGCGTTCGTCGCCTGCAGCTATGCCGCGGTCGTGTCGGTCGTCGGCGCGCGCCGGCGCTCGACGCGGCTGGTCGAGAGCGGCGTCGGCGCGTTCTATCTCATCGCCGCGCTGATGACTGTCGCGTCGGCCGTGATGATCAACGCGTTCATCACCGGCGATTACACGATCAAGTACGTCGTGCACTACTCGGACAGCGTGCAGCCGCTCTTCTACAAGCTGACGTCGTACTGGGGCGGGCTCGACGGCTCGATCATGTTCTGGGTGTTCCTGCTGTCGCTCTTCGGGTCGCTCGCCGTGTATGTCAACCGCGAGCGCTACCGCGAGCTGATTCCATACGTGGTCGCGACGATTTCAGTCGTACAGATGTTCTTCCTGTACCTGATGGTCGTGCACCGGAATCCGTTCGCGACGTATCTGACGCAGGCGCCGGCCGAGGGCACGGGCCTGAGCCCGCTGCTGCAGAACTTCTACATGGCCATCCACCCGCCGTCGCTCTACACGGGCTTCGTCGGGATGACGATTCCGTACGCGTTCTGCATCGCTGCGCTCGTGACCGGTCACCTCGACGACTCGTGGCTCCGCGCGGTGCGCCGCTGGACGATGTTCGCGTGGTTGTTCCTGTCGCTGGGTTTGTTCCTCGGAATGATCTGGGCGTACGAGGAGCTCGGCTGGGGTGGCTACTGGATGTGGGATCCGGTGGAGAACGCCGCAGCGCTGCCGTGGTTCACGGCGACGGCGTTCCTGCATTCGGTGATGGTTCAAGAGCGGCGCAGCATGCTGCGGGTGTGGAACGTCACGCTCGTGATCACGACGTTTTTCCTGACGATCTTCGGCACGTTCATGACGAGGTCGGGCGTGGTGCAGTCGGTGCACGCGTTCGGCGACGACCCGGTGCTCGCGAAGCTCTTCACCGGCTTCATGGTCATCATCCTTGTGTTCAGCTTCGGCCTGGTGATTTACCGGCTGCCATTGCTGAAAGCGCGCAACGAGCTCGATTCGTGGTTCTCGCGCGAGGCGGCCTTCCTGGTCAACAACTGGATTCTGCTGTTCTCGGCGCTCCTCATCCTGTTCGGGACGATGTTCCCGACCTTGAGCGAGGCAATTACGGGGGAGCGGCTGACCGTGGCCGCGCCGTTCTTCAATAAATGGATGCGCCCGGTCGGCTTGATTCTCCTGTTGCTGACGGGCGTCGGGCCGCTTCTCGCCTGGCGCAAGTCGACGGTCAGGAACGTCGTCGACCAGTTCCTGTTCCCGGTCACCGCATGTGCGGTCACCCTGGGCGCGATGGTGCTGCTCAAGATTCCAATCTGGGCGTCGGGCCTGTGCTTCGCGTTGTGCGCGCTCGTGCTGGCGACGATTACACAGGAGTTCTGGCGCGGCGCGATGGTCCGGCGCAGGAACACCGGCACCGACATCCTGACCGCGCTCATCGGCCTCGTCGGGCGCAACAAGCGCCGGTACGGCGGCTACGTGGTCCACGTCGGCATCGTGCTCATCTTCTTCGGCTTCGCGGGCAACGGGTCGCGCAAGGACACGCAGGTGCTGCTCGCGCCGGGGCAGTCCGCGGCGATCGGCCGCTATTCGATTCAGAACAACGGCGTCAAGGTGAGCGACGACGGCCAGAAGCAGATGACGACGGCGTATCTGACCGTCTTCGTCAACGGGAAGGAAATCGATCGGCTCTATCCCGCCAAGTGGGCCTACCGGCACCACGAACAGGAACCGACGACGGAGGTCGCGATTCGCCGGACGGTGGCGGAGGATCTCTACGCGACGCTTGGCGCGTTCGACCTCTCTGATCAGACCGCGACGCTCGAATTCTTCGTCAATCCGCTCGTGGACTGGATCTGGTTCGGGTTCGGCATCCTCGCGCTGGGCACCGGCATCGCGCTGCTGCCGGAGCGCGCGTTTTCCTTTGCGGTGGCGCGCCTGCCGGCGGCCGGCGAGGCGGCGGCCGCGTCCACGGTGGCACTCCTGCTCGTCGTCCTGCTCGGCGGGACGACGCTGTCCGCGCAGAAGGGGATGGGCGGGGGCGATCTGAACGTCGACACGCGGACGTCCTACTACGCGCGGACCGATCTCGAGAAGCAGCTGCAGCACGAGATCGTCTGCACGTGCGGCGCGTGCGGCCACGCGTCGATCGCGGAATGCCGCAAGGACCCGTGCGGCGTGTCGCACGAGATGCGGGGCGAGGTCGCGGCGCTGCTCGATCAGGGCAAGACGCACGACGAAGTCATCCAGGCGGTGCTCGCCAAGTACGGCAACGAGGAAATGCTCGGCGCGCCGATCGACAAGGGCTTCAACAGGCTCGTCTGGCTGTTTCCCTATCTGATGGCCGGCGTCGGCATCGTCGTCATCGGCTTCGCAGCGGTGAAATGGACGCGGCATCCCGAGAAGCCTGCCGAAGCGCTGCCGGCCGCGGATCCGGATCTCGACGATCGGATCAACGATGAGCTCCGAGACCTCGACTAGCGAGCCGGCGCGCGCCGGCGCGCGAACATCGCACGCC
>DASQHH010000285.1:0-2073 GCA_035632195.1 Vicinamibacterales bacterium | reverse complement strand
AAGGTGCCTGGTGCAGGGTGCACGGTGCCTGGTGCAGGGTGCACGGTGCCTGGTGCTCGGTGCCTGGTGCGACTGGCGACTGGCTGACTGGCGACTGGCTGACTGGCGACTGGCTGACTGGCGACTGGATGACTGTGTCGTTACTCAGAAATGTCCCGGTTCGTGTTGTCCTGCAGCAGGGCGGTAGACGCCAGCGTCACGAGCGCCGTTCCCAGCACGAAGAGGGCGATGACGGTTCCCGAGTGATAGCGGCTGAGCAGCCACGTGGCGACGAGCGGCGCGGGGCCGCCGGCGAAGATGGACGACAGCTGGTAGCCGAGCGACGCGCCGCTGTAGCGCAGCCGCGCCGGGAACGACTCGGCGATGAGCGCCGCCTGCGGACCGTAGAGGATATCGTGCGGAATCAGCGACAGCACGATCGCGACGAACACCAGCGCGGGGACGCGCGTGTCGAGCAGCCCGAAGTACACGAAGCCGTACACGCCGGTGACCACCGCGCCGAGCATGTAGATCCGCTTCCGGCCGAAGCGGTCCGACAGGTGCCCGAAGAGCGGAATCGACACGAACGACAGCGCCGACCCGCACATCACCGCGGTGACCAGGAAGTCGCGGTTCAGGTGCAGCGTCGCCGTGCCGTAGGCGAAGATGAACGCGGTGAACAGGTAGAACGGCGCCTGCTCCGCCATCCGGCAGAGCGCCGTCAGCACGATCGCGCGCGGATGGCGGCGGAGGACTTCGACGACCGGCGTGCGCTCGACCCGGCGCTCCGCGGCGAGTTTCGCGAACACCGGCGTCTCGAGAATCCCCAGGCGGACCCACAGGCCGACGCCGACGAGCGCCAGGCTGAGCAGGAACGGCAGCCGCCAGCCCCAGGCGAGGAACGCATCGCCCGACAGCGCGCTCGACGCCAGCACGGCGAGGTTCGCGAGGAACAGGCCGGCGGGCACCCCGAACTGCGGCCACGACGCGATGAAGCCGCGATGCGCGTTCGACTGCGCCCACTCCATCGACAGCAGCACCGACCCGCCCCACTCGCCGCCGACGCCGACGCCCTGCACGAACCGCAGCAGCGTCAGGAGCACCGCTCCCCAGATGCCGATGCGATCGTAGGTCGGCACGAGCGCGACGAAGAAGGTGGCGATGCCCATCAGCAGCAGCGTCGCGATGAGCGCCGACTTGCGTCCGAGGCGGTCGCCGTAGTGGCCGAAGATGGCCGCGCCGATCGGCCGCGCGACGAAGCCGACGGCGTAGACGCCGAAGGCGTCGAGCGTGCCCGTCAGCGGATTGGCGCGCGGAAAGTACAGTCGGGCGAAGACCAGCCCCGTGACCGTGCTGTAAAGGAAGAAGTCGTACCACTCGATCGTGGTGCCCACCGCGCCCGCGATCACCGCCCGGCGCAGCTGGCGGCGGTAGTCGGTGGTCAACGTTTCTTACGGTCGCCGGGCCGCGGCTTCGATGCCTGCCCTTCCTGAATGATCTTCAAGCGATCGATGACGTCCTCGTGCAGGATGCGCACCTGCGTCATGACATCCCTGACGATCTGTCCTGGCATTCCATCGAATCGAGTCGTCAGACCGTCGACTTGACCTGTCAGGCCTTCAACTCGAGCCGTTAGTCCGTCGAACCGAGCCGTCAGTCCGTCGAACCGAGTCGTTAGGCCGTCGAACCGAGCCGTCAGCCCTTCGAACCGAGTCGTCAACCCCGCGATCTGCTCGCGCACGGCAAAACACTCCGACCCCATTTCGGCTCGGAGCTGCAGAATCTGCCCGGTCAGGTCGTCGACGCGAGCCGGAAGTTCCTCGAGTCTGGTCACTCGTTCTTCGCTTTCAAATGGGGCTCCGCCCCAAACCCCGGCTCGGTCGCTCGCGGGGGCCCCTTGCCCCGCTCCGCTCCCTGCGCGGGCGCGCTCGTGCGCGCCGTTAGTGCCCCGCTCAATCGGTTGCGGCCGCACATCGACTCCCATTCCGCCGCAATCGCCGATGACAACGGGCGAAGCGACTCGATGGACCCTTCGACTCGCACGCCGGGGCGCCTCGCTCAGGGCAGGCACCTGCGATCCGCGTGCCGCAGCAC
>DASQHH010000284.1:0-2336 GCA_035632195.1 Vicinamibacterales bacterium | reverse complement strand
GCACGTGGCGGGCGCGTTCTCGGAGCCGCGGACGCGCGCGCTGTTCGCCGGGTTGAGCGGGCACAGCATGGTGGCGCTCGACCGGCCGCTGACGGCGGGCTTCGGTCTGGTGCTGGGGGCGCTCGCCCACGTCGCCGGATGGGTCATTCCGCGGGGCGGGTCGCAGCAGCTGTCGAACGCCCTCGCGTCGTACTTCCGATCGCTCGGAGGCGAGATCGTGACGGGCTCGCGCATCGCCACGTTCGACCAGTTGCCGCCATCGCGCGCGATTCTGTGCGACCTGTCGCCGAAGCCGCTGTTGCAGATTGCCGGAGATCGGTTTCCGCCGCGCTATCGACGCGCGCTCGAACGGTATCGGCACCGCATGGCGGCGTTCAAGGTGGATTGGGCGCTCGGCGGGCCCATCCCGTGGCGTGCGGCGGACTGCGCGTCCGCGCCGACCGTGCATCTCGGCGGGACGTTCGAGGAGATCGCGCGGTCCGAGCGGGACGCGTGGGACGGCCGCATCAGCGAGCGGCCGTTCGTGCTGCTCGTGCAGCCGTCGCTGTTCGATCCCGGCCGGGCCCCGGCGGGACGCCACACCGCGTGGGCGTACTGTCACGTCCCGCTCGGGTCCGGCGCCGACATGCTGCCGCGCATCGAGGCGCAGGTCGAGCGGTTCGCGCCGGGCTTCCGCGATCGCATTCTGGCGCGTTCGGTGCTCGCCCCCGCAGATCTCGAACGGCACAACGCGAACCTGGTCGGCGGCGACATCGGCGGCGGCGTCGTCGATCTCGGGCAGTTCGTCACGCGGCCGACGTGGCGGACGTACTCGACGCCGCTCGAAGGCGTCTATATCTGCTCGGCATCGACGCCCCCTGGCGGCGGCGTGCACGGGTATTGCGGATACTTCGCCGCGCAGCGCGCGCTCGGAGAGGTGCTGGGGCGGTGAAGCTGTATTGCGGATTGCGGAGTGCGGATTGTGGAGTGCGGAGCCGCGCCACAGCCGCTCGAATGTGAAAACACTGTGGCACCGTTGTACGGGATTCGGGCGGCCCATACAATCGATCCATCGTGTTCATTCGATCGCTGGGCGCGTCGCTCGCGCTGCTGGTCTCATGCGCCGGCGCCGCGTCGGCGCAGGTGCCCGACCCGACGCCGTCGGCCTCGCCGCACATCACCGACATCGGCGACGTCTGGCGGCTCGTCCGTCACAAGGAAACGGACGACGAGCCCGAGCCGGGCAAGAAGTTTTTCGTCATCGCGCCGTCGATCGGCTCGAAGCCGTCGACGGGCCTGAACGGCGGCGTGTCGAGCAACCTCGCGTTCTATGCCGGCGATCCCGATTCGACGCACATCTCCAGCCTCAACGGCGGCGTAAAAATCTCGCAGAAGGGCCAGTTCCTGACCGGCGCGCGGCTCAACGCCTTCACGAGCGGCGACCGCTGGTTCATCCAGGGCGACAACCGGTTTCAGATCACCTCGCAGAACACCTACGGCCTGGGTGGACTGACGCTGCCCGGCGACGTCGAGAACATCAAGTACAACACCGCCCGCGCCTACGAGTCGGTCTTCCGGAACATCGCGCCGCATCTCTTCGTCGGCGCCGGCGTCAACTTCAGCGAGCACGCGAACGTCCGTCAGGGCGCGGCGGAGGAGCTGCCGTTCGACCAGTCGGCGCTCGTCGCGTACGACGCCAAGCACGGGTTCGACCCCGATCGCCAGTCGTCGGGCGGCACCAACATCGGCGCCTTCTACGATTCGCGCGACAACTCCATCAACGCCGGGCGCGGCTGGCTGGCCAGCGCGTCGTACCGCACGTTCTTCGACGGCTTTCTCGGCGGCGACTCGACGTGGCAGGAGCTGTACGTCGACGTGCGGACGTACCGGAAGATTACGAAGGACGCGCGGCACCGGCTCGCGTTCTGGTTCCTCGGCGACGCAGTCACCGGCGGGACGGCGCCGTATCTCGATCTGCCCGCCACGGCGGCCAACGACGGCCGGTCCGCCCGCGGCTACGCCGAGGGCCGATTCCGCGGCGAACGCCTGCTGTACGGCGAGCTCGAGTATCGCGGATCGCTGACGCCGACCGATCTCGTCGGTTTCGTCGCCTTCATCAACACGACGACCGTCGACAACTCGGAGACGGGCGAGCGGCTGTTCCAGTCGTTCGCGCCCGCGGCGGGATTCGGATTCCGGTTTCTGCTGAACAAGCGTTCGCGTACCAACCTCTGCACCGATTACGGCTGGGGCAAGGAAGGCTCGCGGGGCTTTTATCTGGCCATTCAAGAAGCCTTCTAAAAACAGGGTTCAAGGTTCAAGGTTCAAGGTTCACGGTTCATGGTTCCAGAGTTCGG
>DASQHH010000283.1:0-2992 GCA_035632195.1 Vicinamibacterales bacterium | reverse complement strand
GGGCATCGGCGACGACTGCCGCGGCCTGGCGGTGCTCGTCGCGATCGCGCGCGAGATCAAGAAGGCCGGCATCAGGAACGACGGCACGATTACGTTCGTCGCCAACGTCGGCGAGGAAGGGCTCGGCGACCTGCGCGGCGTGAAGGCGCTTTTCAATGACACGCTGAAGGGGCAGATCGACAATTTCATCTCGATCGATGGCACCGGCGTCCACGTCACCAACGTCGCCGTCGGCAGCCACCGCTACAAGATGACCTTCAAAGGACCGGGCGGACACAGCTTCGGCGCCTTCGGGATGGCGAATCCGATGGGCGCGATGGGCCGCGCGATCGCGAAGATCCAGGAAATCCAGGTGCCGAAGCAGCCGAAGACGACGTTCAATGTCGGCCGCATCGGCGGCGGGACGTCCGTCAACTCGATTCCGTTCGAAGGCTGGATGGAGCTCGACATGCGCTCGTCCGATCCGGCGTCGCTCGCCGCCGTGGACGCGAAAATCCAGCAGGCGGTCGACGCCGGCGTCGTCGAAGAGAACCGGCGCTGGGGAAGCGCTCAGACCATCACCGTCCCAAAAGAACTGATCGGCGATCGACCCGCCGGCTCGACGCCCGAGAACAGTCCCATCGTCCGAGCCGGACTGGCCGCCGCGACGGCGCTCGGCCTGACGACGAATCTCGGCGAAGGTTCCACGGATTCGAATCTGCCGATGAGCCTGCACATTCCGGCGATCACTATCGGCGGCGGCGGCCGCGGACGCGAGTCGCACGCGCTCACCGAGTCGTTCGACGCCACGGACGCGTGGATGGGAACCCAGCACGCGCTGCTGCTGACACTCGCCCTCGTGAACCGATAGCGGCCGCTCGCGAGCCGCCTCTACGCGATGTGCAGGAGTTCTTTCAAGCGCGCCTCGACGTCCTCGCCGATCGCGTCGCGCACGAAGTCGTGCGATTTGCGCAGCCGCGCGAGCGCCTTCGTGTAGGTGAGCCCGGTTTTCTGCATGACGATGGCCGCCTTCACGTCCCAGCGCGCGCGGCGCAGCAGTGCGTCGGCGTCGTCGTACTCAAGGCCGGTCACGATCGTGATGATTCGCCGCGCGCGGTCCTTCAGCTTCTCCGATCCCATCTGCACGTCGACCATCAGATTGCCGTAGGTCTTGCCGATGCGGATCATCGCGGCGGTCGTCAGCATGTTCAGCACCATCTTCGTCGCGGTGCCCGCCTTGAGCCGGGTCGAGCCGGCGATGACTTCGGGGCCGACGGCGAGGGCGATAGTGAGATCGACGAAGGTCTGCAGCTCGGTCCGCGGGTCGCAGGTGACGAAGATGATCTTCGAGCCGGCCTTGCGGGCGCGCGTCAGGCCCCCCCGGACGAACTGCGTCATGCCGCTGGCGGACACGCCGATGACGACGTCGTGCCTCGTCGGCCGCATCCGGTTGACGGCACGCACGCCTTCTTCGTAGTTGTCCTCGACGCCCTCGCGGGCTTTGTAGACGGCGTCCTGGCCCCCGGCCATGATCGCCTGCACCAGCGCCGCGTCGGTGCCGAACGTCGGCGGCATCTCCGCGGACTCGAGCACGCCCAGGCGCCCGCTCGTGCCAGCGCCGACGAAGACGATCCGTCCGCGCTTGCGCAGCGCCTGCGTGATGATTTCGACGCCGACGGCGATGCGATCGTGCTCTTTCTGGACCGCCGCGAGCATCTTGCGGTCTTCGCTGAGCATGACCTCGACGATTTCAGTGGGGGAGAGCTTGTCGATGGCGAGCGTCGCCGGATTGATCTGTTCAGTTGGAAGCGACTGCCACTTGGACCGCGGAGCCATGCTTGAACGAGCCGCAGATACTATCATAGCGACGCTCGTGGTGCTGATCGACGGGTACCTGGATCATTTGCGCGTTGAGCGGAGGCTTGCCGGCCACACGCTGGAGAGCTACGCACGGGATCTGGAGGCGCTCGGAGAATTCGCAGCCGGGAAGGCGTGTGCCGTCGAGTCGCTCAATCGCCGCGATCTCGAGGCCTTCGTCCGGCAGGAGATGAACCGCGGGCTGTCGCCGCGGTCGGTCGCACGCCGCGTCGCCGCCGTTCGCGGTTTCTACAAGTTCCTCGTTCTCGACAGGCGGCTCGAGCAGAGTCCTGCCGACGATCTCACGCCGCCGCGGGCATGGCCCGCGCTGCCCAAGTTTCTGTCGCTCGAGGACGTCGACACCCTCATCGCGCAGCCGGACGTATCGACGGCGCGCGGGCTTCGCGACCGCGCGATGATCGAACTCCTGTACGCCACGGGGCTGCGCGTTTCGGAGCTCGTCGCCGTGCGCGCCGCTGACCTGCACGTCCGCGAGCAGTACCTGACCTGCGTGGGCAAGGGCAGCAAGGAGCGCATCGTGCCGATCGGCGAGCAGGCCACCGGCTGGATTGCACGCTACGTGCGCGACGCCCGTCCGCAGCTGATGGGACGCTCGCCCCAAAGCTCGCGCTCCGGGCGCGACGTCCTGTTCCTCAACGGGCGCGGCGGCCGATTGAGCCGCGTCGGCTTCTGGAAGATTCTCAAGCGGCACGGGAAGACGGCGGGCCTGCCGCGGATGCTGAGCCCGCACGTGCTGCGGCACTCGTTCGCGACGCATCTGCTCGAGCGCGGTGCGGACCTGCGCGCGATTCAGCTGATGCTCGGACACGCCGACCTGTCGACGACGCAGATCTACACGCACGTCCTCGAAGCGCGCCTCCGCAACGTCTACGATCGCTTCCACCCGCGCGCGTGATCAGCTACACTTAACTGTTTCCGAAAAGGAGCTGCATGAGTCGCAAGGGAAGGCACCTGTTCACGTCGGAGTCGGTCACGGAGGGCCACCCGGACAAGATCGCCGATCAGATTTCCGATTCGATTCTCGATGCCATGCTCGCGCAGGATCCGGTCAGCCGCGTCGCGTGCGAGACGCTGGTCACCACGGGCCTCGCCATCGTCGCCGGCGAGATCACGACGACGGCGCGCATCGACGTGC
>DASQHH010000282.1:0-3713 GCA_035632195.1 Vicinamibacterales bacterium | reverse complement strand
CCGAGGCGTCCATTGCGGATGGTCCGCGCCGAGCGACTGCAGGCTGCTCGAGATGCCGTGCCACAGGTGCGAGCCGACCACGAACATGCTGAGGACGTAAAAGCCGACCATCAGCGGGTCCGAAAGATTCTCGAACTCCTGCTTGTACAGGTCACGGCCGCCGGTGGGCAGCGGCGTTTCAGGGCTGAACCGGAATGCCTTGACGTGGATGATGAGAAACACGATCAGCCACAGGCCGGAGACGATCATCGTCGACGACGCGATGGTCTTGCGGCTCGGCGGTCCGGCGAACTTCTTCTGGACATAGCGCACCGGGCGGGCGCTCTGATTGTCCAGGAACATCCGCACCGTCTTGTAAATATGCGTCAGGAAGACGAGCAGCAGGAGCAGCTCGATGACGGGGAGCAGCTTGTCCTGCACCTCCATCGTGTACGCGTAATTGTTGAAGACCTCCGGCCCGAAGAAGACCAGCGCGTTGCCGGCGATGTGGATGATCAGATAGAGGAAGAGAAGAAAGCCCGTGAAGCCGATAAGCAGTTTCGTCCCGACTGAGGACGAAAACACACGCACGCGTGTCGCCATGTAGACGCTCCGAACCTCCCAAAATCTTACAGTACCCCGCGTTGCACGCTGTGGCGCAGCGTTCTTGACGCTGTCCGGCGGTGGTGCGACGCTTGCTCTACTCCCAGAACTATATGAGATACGTGCGAACGCTTTTGATCATGATCGGCGTTCTCGCGCCGGCGGCGGCGCGCGCCCAGGAGCCCGCGCCGCTGACCGTCGTCAGCGCGCAGCCGACCGGCGAGATCGCGAACCTTGCGCAGGCCGCGGAGATCCGGGTCCGGTTCTCTGAGGTGATGGTACCCATCGGCCGCATCCCCGACGACGTCCGTGCGCCGTTCTTCACGGTCCGCCCGGCGATCGCGGGCACGTTCCGCTGGGCGGGGCCGACGATTCTCGTCTTCACGCCGGATCCCAAGGCGCCGCTACCTCACGCGACTCGGTACGATGTGACAATCTCGGCCGATGCGGCGGCCGTCAGCGGGCGCCGTCTCGCGCGGCCGTACGCCTTTTCCTTCACCACGCCCACCGTCCGACTGCTCGAGACGAGCTGGTACCGGCAGGGCGGACGATTCGATCGGCCGGTGACGCTGGCGCTGCGGTTCAACCAACCGGTCCGGGCCGCCGACGTCGCCGCACACACGACCGCGCGGCACGCGCCACATCCGTTCAACCGGCCTCTGCCGTCGACCGTCGAGCGGACGCAACTCGATCCGGCAGAATCCGCGCGCTTCGATGCGAAAGTCGCGGTGGCCGCCGCCGTCGCTGCGTCGCAGGCGCCCATCGGTCTTCGCGTCGCCGCGGATTGGGACCAACAGCGCTTCCCGCCGTCGTCCGATCTCGTCGTGTTGGAGACGACGAGCGTGCCGCTTCCGGACGCGTGGATCCGTGTCGCTGTCGACAACCGGATGCCGGCCGTCGAGGGCCGCGCCCTGCCGCCGGTCGAGCAGAGCCACGTCGTGCAGGTCGAGCCGACGCTGTTCGTCGACGGCTTCAACTGCCGCACGCAGTGCGACGCCGACAGCTACAACGTCGCGAGCATGCGCGGCGACGTCCCGCTCGCCGTGCTACGCGGCGCCGCGACGGTGCGTGACATCACGACTGCTGCGCAGCCGGCGCCGGTCGCGAAGCTGCCGACGCCGCACGAGACGTGGCGGACGCGCCAGGAAACGATCCGCGTGTTCAGCTTCGAGGACCTCGGCTTCGATCGCCAGACGCCCGCGCGCACATGGGCCCTGACGATCGACGCGTCTGTCACTGCCGTCGACGGACAAACGCTCGGCTACAAGTGGACGGGCGTCGTCGAGAACTGGCACGACCGCGCGTTCGCGAGCTTCGGCGATGGACACGGCGTGTGGGAGACCGGCGGGGGGCCCCTGCCGTTCTCCGCGCGCAACTTCACGAGCACCAGGCAGTGGGTGCAGCCGCTGTCTCTGCCCGAATTGATGCCGACCATCCTTGCGCTCGACGCAGATCACTTTCGCGCGGCTCCGTCTGGGGCGGGCACCCAGCGATCGCTCGCCGTCAACGCGGACCGGATTCAGTCGTATGGATTGAACCTGGCGCCCGCGTTGACGCCGCAGGGGACCGGCGTCGTCTGGGCGGCGGTGTTGCCGGGCCAGACGATTCCCCGGACGCGAAGGCTGTCGGAGGACAAGCCGGTCGCCTCGGTGGTGCAGGTCACGAACCTCGGCATTACGGTCAAGGACAGTCCGCAGGGCACGCTCGTGTTCGTCACGCGACTGGACAACGGGAGTCCGGTCGCCGGAGCGGACGTGTCGATCGTCAGGCTGGACAACAGCGTCGCGTGGTCTGGCCGGACGAGCGACGACGGCGTTGCGATGGCGCCGGCGATGGCGCTGCGCGACAAACGCCGGACCTGGAAATTCGCCTTCATCGTGACCGCGGCGAAGGACGGCGACCTCGCGTACGTCGGCAGCGACTGGAACGAGGGGATCCAGCCGTTCGAGTTCGGCACGCCGTACAGCCTGTTCGAGTCCCAGTCCGTGCTGCGCGGGACGGTGTTCAGCGATCGCGGGGTCTACAAGCTCGGAGAAGAGGTGCACGTCAAGGCGATTCTGCGTCGCGACACGCCGTCCGGAATCCAGCTCGTTGCGGCCGGCACACCGCTGTCGGTTCAGGTGCGCGACAGCCGCGACAAGGTGGTCGACTCCCGCACGGTCACGCTGTCGGCGTGGAGCACCGCCGAGTGGCTCATGCGGGTTCCGGCAGAAGGATCGCTCGGCGACTATCAGATTTCCGTCAGCCTCGACAAAGCCGCGTTCGAGCCTCCGACGCCGGGTGCGGCCGATGCGGCTGTGACCGCCGGTGGGGACGACGAGGGCGATGCGAACTGGCTGCGCGTCGTTCACGGTAACTTTCTGGTTGCCGCCTATCGGCGTCCCGATTTCCGCGTCGACGCGAACCTCGCCGGTGATGCCCTGGCAGGAGGCAAGCTGAAGGGCGTCGTCAACGCACGCTATCTATTCGGCGCCGCGATGGCGAACCGGCCAGTTTCGTGGACGTATTCCCGGTCGCCGGTCATGGGCGCTCCGCAGGCCGTCCTTTCGAAGTATCCCGGCGATCGGTTCCAGTTCGTCGGCTGTTGCGACGAGGGCGTGCGATTCGAGTCGTCTCAACTGGCGTCCAAGACGGGGTCCACAAATGCCGGAGGCCTGCTGTCGCTCGACCTCGACACCGAAGCCAGCGACGGCGTCCCGTATCAGTACTCGTTCGAGGGCGACGTCGAGGATGTGTCCCGCCAGCACATCGCCGGCAGTGCGAGCTTCATCGTGCATCCCGCGCCGTGGTACATCGGACTGCGTCGGCCGGCTCTGTTCGTCGAACAGAAGGACGGCATCAACACCTCCGTCGTCGCCGTCGGTCTCGACGGCAATCTCGTCGCGGGCGTGAACGTGGAGCTGACGCTCGTCGAAGTGCAATATCACAGCGCGCGGCGCGCCGAGGGAAACGGGTTTTACACGTGGGACGTCGAGCGCCGCGAAGTCGAGGCCGGCAGATTCCACGTGGTCACCGGGAGCGAACCGGTGCCGCTCGCGATTCCGCTGAAGACCGGCGGGTCGTTCGTGCTGCGCGCCGTCGCGCAGGAGGGCGCCTACAAGTCGATCACGCGCCTGGCGTTCTACGCGCTC
>DASQHH010000281.1:0-2214 GCA_035632195.1 Vicinamibacterales bacterium | reverse complement strand
ATCTCGCTGGCCAGATCGATGAACCGCGTCTTGTAGTTGAGCGTCCGCATCTTCCATGCGAGATAGTGCGGATCGAGCGGGATGCAGTGTCCGCCGATACCCGGCCCCGGCGTGAACTTCATGAATCCGAACGGCTTCGTCGCCGCCGCCTCGATCACCTCCCACACGTCGACGCCCAGCTTGTCGCAGACGATCGCCATCTCGTTCACGAGACCGATGTTCACCGAGCGGAACGTGTTCTCGAGCAGCTTCGTGAGCTCGGCGGCTTCGGGCGACGACACGCGGACCGTGCGGTCGATGCAGCTCGCGTAGAGCGCCATCGCCAGCTCTGTGCAGTTCGGCGTGATGCCGCCGACGACCTTCGGCGTGTTCTTCGTGTGGTAGACCGGGTTGCCGGGGTCAACGCGCTCGGGGCTGAAGGCGACGAACACGTCTTCGCCCACCTTGAAGCCTCGCTCCTCGAGCGCCGGCATCAGGATCTCGCGCGTCGTGCCGGGATACGTCGTGCTCTCGAGCACGACGAGCACTCCCTTCCGCGCCTGCCGCGTCGCCGTCTGCGCCGCCGAGATCACGTAGCTCATGTCCGGATCGCGCGTCTTGCTGAGCGGCGTTGGAACGGCGATCGAGATCGCGTCGACCTCGGCGAGCCGAGCCTCGTCGGTCGTCGCTTCGAACGTTCCGGATTTCACGAGCGCCGCGACGTCCGCGGCCGCCACGTCCTGGATGTGGGACTCGCCGCGCATCAACAGCGCCACGACCCGCGGGCTCACGTCGTACCCGATCACGTGGAAGCCGGCCTTGGCGAATTCCACCGCGAGCGGCAGGCCCACGTACCCGAGACCGATCACGCCGACGACGGCGCTTCGATCCTGGATGCGCGCCAGCAGCGCGTCTTTCGTGCTCTTAGCGGCCATAGAACGCCCGCACGGCGGAAACGACCTCGTCCTGCTGCGCGCGCGTGAGTTCCGGATAGATCGGCAGCGACAGCACTTCGTTGGCCGCGCGCTCCGACTCGGGGCACGCGCCCTTCTTGTAGCCGAGGTACGCGAAGCACGGCTGCAGGTGGAGCGGCAGCGGATAGTAGATCGCGTTGCCGATTCCCTTTTCCTTCAGGAACGCTTGCAGCGCGTCGCGCCGGTCGGCGCGGATCGTGTACTGGTTGAAGATCGACTCGTTGGCCGGGTCGACCTTCGGCGTCACCACGCCGTCGACTCCCTTCAGGGCCTGATCGTAGTACGCGGCGTTGGCGCGGCGCTTGGCGCTCCACGCCGCCAGATGCGGCAACTTCGCGCTCAGGATCGCCGCCTGCAGCGCGTCGAGGCGGCTGTTGAAGCCGACCTCGTCGTGGAAGTACATCTTCGCGCCGCCGTGCATGCGAAGCCGCTTGAGACGAGCCGCGAGGGCTTCGTCCTGCGTGACCATCATGCCGCCGTCGCCGAAGGCGCCGAGATTTTTCGACGGGAAGAAGCTGAACGTCCCGATCGCGGCGACTTCGCCCGCCATGCGCCACTCGCCGTCGATCGAGCGCCGCGCGCCAATCGTCTGGGCGGCGTCTTCGATCACGGGCACGCCGCGCATCGCCGTCATCACTTGCTCGATCGGCGCCATTTGACCGAACAGATCGACCGGCACGACGGCCTTCGTCTTCGACGTGCGGGCCGACGCGGCCGCCTCGGGAAGGATGTTGTACGTATCGGGATCGATGTCGACGAACACCGGCTTGGCGCCGACGTTGTGAATCGTCCCGGCCGTCGCGAAGAAGGTGAACGGCGTCGTGACGACCTCGTCGCCCGGGCCGACGTCCAGCGCGCGCAGCGCGAGCAGGAGCGCGTCGGTGCCGCTCGCGCAGCCGACGGCGTACTTCGTGTGCGACAGCTCCGCGACCTCGCGCTCGAGCCGCTCGACGGCGGCGCCGAGAATGAACAGCTGCGGCTCGACGACGCTCGCGATCGCGTCGCTGATGTCGGTGCGAATCGTTTCGTGCTGCGCCCGCAAATCCAGCAGAGGAACCGGCATGGCTTCCTTCGTGAGATGTTCTGAGAGTCAGGTCCCGTGAACGATCACCGGAACCGCGGTTTCCGTCAACGAACTCCGCCGACGTCGTCGCGCCGCGGAATAACACCTCGCGCATCATCCGATCGGCCTCATAGATGCCAAGGATCAGCTCGAGCGACTTGCGCCCCGCACGCCCATCGGTCTCGGGCCGCGCTTCGC
>DASQHH010000280.1:0-1881 GCA_035632195.1 Vicinamibacterales bacterium | reverse complement strand
CGCGCATCTCCTCGGAGAACGCAAACATGCTGTTGCCGCCGATCGGCAGTCCGTCGGACAACGGGCTGATCTCGTACCGGCCCCAGCCGCGGACGCTCGTCGCGCCGCCGAGGAAGTACTTCTTGCCGAACGGCACCTTCGTCGGATCCGAGCTCGCCGGCTGGATGTTGCCGATCTGCACGCGCGACGCGAGGACGAAACTGTCGGATCCAAGCGGCAAGTACTGCCGGCCGTCCGCCGAGACGGCGTCGTAGGCGAAGCTGCCCGGCACAATCCGGCCGGCCTGTTCGGTGTGGAACGCGACCTGGTATCCGTGGTGCGCGTTCAGCAGGTTGTCCGCCGTCGATCGGTTCAGGTCGAAGCCGATGGCGTTCAGGGTGCCGGACTGCTCGCGAGTTGTTGGGTCGAGGCCGAGGGCGATCAGGTTGGCGCGCTGGATTGGGTTCTTGAGCACGTCGGGATCGACGGTGCTCCGGTCGTGCTCGCTCGTGAGCGAGACGGCCCATGACGATTTCTCGCTCGTCTTGTGCATCAGCGACGCTTTGCCGCCTGCGGTGACCGACGAATACGCCGGCGTGAACGTGTACCAATCCTGGCCTTCGCCGCTCAACGAGAAATGCGGCGCGAAGAAGTATGGCTGCTGAAAATCGAGGCGAACTCCGCGATCGAGCGAGGAATACCGTGCGTGGACGCCGGCCTCACGCGCTCCGCCCAGGAAATTCAGGTGGTGATACTCGACATCGGCCCGCGCCTTTTCTTCCGTGCCATAGCCGACGCCGAAGTTGACCTTCTGGTGGTTGCCCTCCGCGACGGTGACGCGCATCGGCACTTCGTCAGGCTGGACCTCGGGATTCTGCGGCTCGACATTCGCGAACTGGAACAGCTGCATGCCGTACAGACGACGCTGCGAGTCCTGCACGACGCTGCGACGGTAGAGATCGCCAGGCTTGAACGTCAGTTCGCGCTCGATGACGTGATCGCTGACGCTCTCGTTCCCCTGAATCGCCACTTCTCCGAAATGAGCGATCTTCCCCGGATCCGCGGTGAACGTCAGGGTCGCGGTCTTGCCGTCCGCGCCGTCGTCTTCCTTCGTCGTGACCTTCGAGTACGGATAGCCGTGATCCTTCAGCTCGTTCAGCGCAAGCTCGTGCGTCGACACGACGAGCTGACGGTCGCGTGGTTGGCCGACCTTCAGCGGTGCCGCAGCCTGCATCTGCTTGAAGTGATCGGCGGGGATGCCGTCGAAGCCGGCGAAGTTGATCGCGGCGACTCTCACCGGGTCGCCCTCGGCGATCGTCACGGTCAGGTCGACGGCGTCCTGCTTGTCGTTGAGTTTGACGTCGAAGCCCGTCACCCGCGCGTCCGGGTAGCCGCGATCGGCGTAAAACGCCTGAATCCGTTTGAGGTCGGCGTCGAACCGCGACCGATCGAAGAAGTACTTGCGCCCCCATGGGATGCGTGAGCTCTGGCGGGTCGCGAGCGCATCCTTCAGCCGGCTTTCATCGACCGCCTTCACGCCCTTGAAGATCAGCCGATGGACCTTGATCGTCCCCTCTTCCTTGCAGCCGGACGCCAGCGCCGCAGCGGCGAGCAAGGCGATGGCACAACGGCTGAAGCGCATGCTTCAGCGTAACCACAAACAATGCCAGCGGTGTGCGATTACTCGCGCGTGATCGTGGCGGGTCGAACGGAAGTAGCTGCCAGCAGAATGCCCAGCCCGACGACGACGATGGCTGAAATGAGAATCCAGACGGGAGGGATGCGTCCCAGGACGCCGGCCTGCCAGAGAGCAAGGCCGGCGCCCAGGACCAGAACGAAGTACCCGATCAGATAAAGGTGAACGAAACGCATATCGTCGGGCCGCTCGCGCGCGGCCCCGAC
>DASQHH010000279.1:0-3502 GCA_035632195.1 Vicinamibacterales bacterium | reverse complement strand
TGGAAGGTGCTGCCCTCGTGCGGCGCGCTGTCCAGCCAGATGCGGCCCCCCATGAGCTCGACGAGCGTGGTCGAGATCGTCAGGCCGAGGCCCGTCCCTCCGAACCGGCGCGTCGTCGATCCGTCTGCCTGCTTGAAGGGCTCGAAGATCGCCTGCTGCTTGTCCTTGGGGATGCCGATGCCGCTGTCGCTGACGAAATAGTGGAGAACGGTATCCGTCGGCGTCGAGGACTCGATCTGGACCTGCACGAGGATCTGGCCCCGCTCGGTGAACTTGATCGCGTTGCCGATCAGATTCACGATCACCTGCCGCAGCCGCCCGGGGTCGCCCGAGGCGACGTGCGGCACGTCCGGCAGCACGTGGCAGACGAGCTCGATGCCTTTCTGCTCGGCGCGGAGCGCGAGCGGTTTGACGAGCTCGGCGAGATGATCGCGGACCGAGAACGGAATCCGCTCGAGCTCGAGCTTGCGCATCTCGATCTTCGAGAAGTCGAGGATGTCGTTGAGGATGGACAGCAGCGAGTCGGCGGAGCTCTTGACCATCGAGAGGTACTCGCGCTGCTCGCCGGTCAGCGGCGTGTCGAGCGCGAGCTCCGTCATGCCGATGATCCCGTTCAGCGGCGTCCGGATCTCGTGGCTCATGTTCGCCAGGAACTCGCTCTTGGCCTGGTTCGCTTCCTCCGCCATCTCCGTGGCCGCGGCGAGCTCCTTGGTCCGCTCGCGCACTTTGCGATCGAGGTCCTCGGTCAGCGCGCGCAGTTCGTCGTTGAGATGTTCGCGCTGGACGAGCGCCTGTTCGAGCTGCTGGTAGGAGTCGGACAGCCGCAGCTGCATCCCGTGCACGTCGTGAATGACGGCCGCGATCTCGATCGGCGGGTCCGACGTGATCGACGGCTCCTCCGGCGCGCTGTGCGCGGAGACATTTCGCACGATCGTGACCAGCTCCTCGAGCGGAAGGGTGACGCCTGCGGCGAAGCCGCGCGCGCCGAGGACGGCTGCGGCGAGCGCGAACAGGACGAGCGTCAGCGTCAGCGCGTAGTAACCGGCGGACTGCAGCCGCAGCGCGAGCAGCGGCTCGTCCACGAAAACGCGCCAGCCGAACGCAGGGATGTGGCCGACGGCGGCGAGCCGCGAGTTGGTCAGCCGGGTATCCGAGTTGCGGGTGTACTGGAACTCCGGTGCTCCGCCCGCGGCCGCGTGCAGCATCGGGTCCTCGGCCAGCGGCTGAAGCGCAGCGATGGAGGAGGTCCCGCTCGCGTAAATGACGCGGTCGTGCTGATCGAGAATCGTGACGCGCGTGTCGGGCACGCCGCCGAGCTGACCGACGAAGCTGCGGAACTTCGACAGGTCGAGCGATCCGCCCGCGACCAGCGCGACGGCGCCGCTCCGGTCGACCGCCGGCACCGCGATGGTGACGATCGGCACCCTCGAGAGCCGGCCGACGATGACCTCGGAGACCGCCATGCGCCGGGTTCGCATGGCATCGATGAAGTACTGGCGATCGCTGACGCTCGGCGCCTCGCGCGTCGGAATAATCTCGCGAACGGTCCCGGACGGGTCGGCCGTGAACAGCGTGATGAAGCCGGGGTAGATGTCGCGGTACCGCGCCAGCAGCTGCTGGCGGGCGGCGCTGTCGAGCCCCGGCTGGCCGATGACGGCTCCCAGCGACTGCACGGCGTCGGCGTGCGTCGTCACATAGGCCTCGACGTCGCCGGCGAGCGCGGTCACCGTCTCATGCAGCCGTCCGCGCGCGTCCGTTTCCTGGCGCGACGCGGTCAGCTGGTTGTCGGTCGCCGAGAGGAGCAGCAGCGGCAGCGTGGCGACGAGGACGAACGCATGAAAGGCGTACGCGCGCAGACCGAGGCGGCCCGGCTGCCATCCCGTTGCGACGTCAATCCGCGGCGCAACGACGACGGAGATCAGTTCGGCGACGACGACGCTGACGAGCCCGGTGAGCGGCAGCTGCAGGGCGATCGCCCAGAGCTGTTCGCGTCCGTAGTCGACGCCGAAGAGCCAGGGCGCCAGGCCGAGCGTCGCACCGATGGTCACCCAGATCAGAACGCCGCCCATCAACGGCGACTTGCCGCGACGCGCCAGCGACCCGACGAGAAAACCTTCGAGCGGCAGGATCAGCGCGCCGGCGGCCGCGAACGGCGCGCCGACGATGGCGAGCGCCCCGATCGCCGCGGACAGGATGCCGAGCCACGGTCCGAGCAGAATCGCGACCGGCAGCGTGACGGCGCGCCCCGGCAGCAGCGGCGTGACCGTCGCGATCGGCAGTCGATTCAGCACGAGACCGAGCAGGCCGGCGGCAACGGCGACGGCGGTTCGTCGTACGGTAGGACCCTGAGACACGGTTGATGAGTGTTTCGGCGCGAGCGTCTAAATTGTGCGCTTCCCGCCCGAGGGCCGCAAGTTATACTTCGAGCGGGCCCCGATGCAGGTTCTGATTGCGGAAGACGATCGCGTCACCGGCGAGATCCTGGCCCGCACGCTCCAGCGCTGGAACTACGCGACGACGATCGTCGGCAACGGCGCGCAGGCGTGGGAATTCCTGCGGACCGCCGGCAAGGATGTCGCACCGACGCTCGCCGTGCTCGACTGGATGATGCCGGAGATGGACGGCCCCGACGTCTGCCGCCGGGTGCGCGCCGAACTGCCGCTCGCCAACATGTACCTGCTGCTCGTGACGGCCCGTGAGAGCCGCGGCGACGTCATCGCCGGACTCGACGCCGGCGCCGACGACTACATCATCAAGCCGTTCGATCCCGACGAGCTGCGCGCGCGCGTCGCCGTCGGCGTCCGCGTGCTCGGACTGCAGCAGAAGCTCGCCGACCGCGTCGAGGAGCTGCAGGAAGCGCTGAACAGCAACAAGCAGCTGCGCGGCCTGCTCCCGATCTGCAGCTATTGCAAGCGCATCCGCGACGACAATCAGTACTGGCAGCAGGTCGAGGGATACATCGCGGATCACTCGGACGCGCAGTTCAGTCACGGCATCTGTCCGAGCTGCTACGAGACGATTTCCGCCGAGCTCGACGAGATGTCGAAGGCGCGGAAGCAGAAGTAGATTATCGGGCGATCTGATCGACGATTTTCCGCGCGAGCGGGAGGCTGACGCCGCAGGTCGGGTCGTCGACGCGGCAGCGGGCGAGCGTGAGATCGCAGCCGCACGTGCACGCGTCGGTGTTCAGTTTCGAGAGCGCGGCGGTCCGCTGCGCCGGCGTCAGCTTCGCAAGGTCGATCCCCGGTATCGTCAGCGCCTGCGCGTTCGCGCCAAGCTCCAGTTTCTGCGTCTGATCGACCTGCTCGATTTTCGCGTCCACCGGAAGACCGGCGAGGGCGCGCAGCTCGAGTTCCGTCAGGTTCGCGCGCAGCATGCCGACGTGCTTCTGGACCACCCGGCCGTCGCGGTCGACGATGAAGGACGTCGGCAGCGCGCCGATGCCGGGGAACTTCGCTTCGAGCTCCGGCGACATCATCGCGATCGGGTAGTTCATGTCGTG
>DASQHH010000278.1:0-1776 GCA_035632195.1 Vicinamibacterales bacterium | reverse complement strand
CGGTCGCCGTCCGGTCGCTCGTATTCGATGCGAACGTCGGGGAAATGCACGTGGCCGTCGATCACCGGAAGATCACGGCTGGCCGCCCACTCCGCCACGTCGGCGGCGTGGCGGTCGGCGTCCTGTTCTTGCCCGCGGCGCTCACATTTCAGATCGTGGAGGAACCGCTGGTAGTCACGCTTCAGCTCGTAGTCGAGGACAACGCGTGTGACAACCGAGCCCTTCTCCTTGAGGCGCCCGGCAGATCGTTCGTACGCGCGGTAGATCTGAGCGTCGTGCGACAGTTCTCGCGGTTTCACGAAGCCGGCGTAGTACGCCTGCGGAGCGCTGTAGCGGTCGGTTTTCCGATGTCTCTCCAGCAGTTCGCGACCGCGATCCGTCAGCGTCACGAGGGTCGCCCGGTCTCGACCGATGACGTAGGGGCGCGTCTCCACAAGGCCTGCCTCCCGAAGGGTTCTCAGCTCGCCGTTGCTGGCGCTTGCAGGGCGCCCGCGGTTGTCCCGAAGATCGGAGGCCACTACGACTCGGAATGCGCCAGCCGTGGCCAGCATCCGGACTTCGGATTCGCGCAGATCGATCCAGCGGTCTCGGTCCCTCACAGGCCCGCGCGTCGAACTGCGTGGCAGGTCCAGGTCGCGCGTCAGCGCATCTCCAGACTCGGCGCGATTCGACGCGCCGTTGTCGGATCGCCCGGCGCTCGTTCGCGTCAGGTCAGGCCGCTCACGCTCGTCGTCACGAGGGTCGATGTCCCGCCACATGACATGGTTCCTCTACGCCTTGAAGTCCTTGTGGAAATCGCTCAGCACGGCGTCTCGCGACCCGAGTTGCTGGTCCATGTGCGCGAGCTTCCGCCCGGCGTCGCGCAGGAACAGCCAGCGTGCGATTTCGTAATACGCGGCGCACAGATTCAGGAACAGCACCGTGATCGCGACGCCAATCGTGACCCCGTGATTGCGAAAGATCCCTGCCTTGAAAGGCGCAAGGAACGACAGCTCGCCGGCCAGCCACGCGACCGCCAGGAACGTCGTCAGTGCGGCGAGGAAGGCGACGTTAGCGACCATTGGCCTGCCCTTCTTCGAAGGCCTGATCCACGCGGAAGTACGAAATCTGGAGACCGAGTGGATTGACGCGAACGAACTCGTTCGGGACGCGGTCCCTCAGGGTGAAATCGATCTGCGCGATGAATGTCTGGCGGGCGCGCTCCTGGCGCGTCCCTGGGGAGTACAGGAGCTTCTGGAAGCTGATGGACGCCTTGTGCGGCGCCTGCGCCAACTCGCTCAGGCTGACGTTCTGAACGACGATGTCGAGTTCGTCTGCAGACGGGTTGGTCATGAACGTTTCGATGGCCCGGCTCTGCTCGTTCTGGGCGATCGTGGCGTCCGCAAGGCCCGGCTCCAGGAAGAGGAGAGACTCGGGATATTCGCGCTGGACGGTGGCACGCAGCCGGCTAAAGTGCTTCACGATGCACTGCGTCAGGAAGTACCGGAGTTCAGGCGGTTGCGGCTGGTAGCTCGTCGCGTCGTACTGCACCGCTTCAGCCCTGCCGACGTCGTCGATCCGAATGACCAGCGGCTTGACCTGCGAGTACCGCGACACGGTGTAGACGTTGAGTCCTACCAGCCCGACGGCCACCAAGGAGACTAGTGCCAGCGCGATTCGGAGGTACGTGTTCGTGACCAGCGCGGACCCGTACAGCTCCACGAACTGGCGCTTCGCGCCCTCGAGCGTCTTGGGCTTCAGGTCCGCGGTGGTTGCGTCCATCCTGCCCTCCTTCAG
>DASQHH010000277.1:0-6845 GCA_035632195.1 Vicinamibacterales bacterium | reverse complement strand
TCCGGGCCGGCGTCCTGCGGTCGGTCAAGTCTCTCAGGGGCGTCCACCTCGCGTTCACCGGCATCCTGAGCCGCAGGCGCGACGAGGGCGTTGCCGAGCTTCTTCGCAATCGCGATGGCATGATGCCGCGCCATGATGGTGTGGCCGCCGATCACGTCCTGCGGTCCGCGCTCTTCGGTGCCGCCGGCGACGAGCAGGATCGTCGTCGTGCCGCTCTTCAGCTTCTCGGTGACTTCGGTGTGCGTCAGCAGCTCGAGTTCGACGATGTCCTTGACGTTCGGCTGCTGCGCGAGCGCGAGTCGCGGGGACACGGTCGAAACGGCGAGCACGGATATGAGGGCGAGCTTGGTGTGCATCCTTCCTCCGGTTGCGAATATTACAACGAGCAGGCCCGAAGGCCCGCGCTACCGCTTGCCGACGAGGCGCCAGAACTGGTCCTCGTTGAGCAGCGTGATGCGGTGGCCCTTCTCGCGCAGCCGCTTGATTTCCATCAGCTTCAGACCGCCGTCCCGGCCCGCAGCCTGCAGCGGATTGGGCCGGCCGCGGACGACGACCGTAGTGCGCGCGGAGGGGCCGCCGTGGACGGTCGCGCCGGCGCGCCGCGCCGCGCGCCTGGCCTCGTCGCGCCTGCGGCTCAGGATGCCGGTGAACGCGAGGTGGACGCCCCTGAGAGACTTGACCGACCGCAGGACGCCGGCCCGGAGCCGCCGCGGCGGCGTCCGCAGCGCCGCGATCATCTCGTCGGCGCTCTCGTAGCGCTTGCGGCGCTCGCCGATGCAGCGGTGGATGATCTCCTTGAGATGATCGCTGCACGAGAGCGTGCGGATTTCGAACGTCCGCACGCGGGTGCGGGCGTCGCCCTTGATCAGCATCCCGAGCAGCTGCCCCACCTGATACACGTCGTCGCGCGCCTGCCACTTGGGGGCTGCGCGGGCGAGGATGTCGCTCGGCGCCGTCAGCGCGTTCATCGTGTGCGCGGTGATGCCGCGCTCGTCGCTCTGCTGTCGCACGATGCCGAAATCGCCCAGCTTCAGACGGCGGTGGTCGCACACGAAGACGTTGAGCGGCGTGAGGTCGCGGTGGAGCGTCTGCCCGCGGTGCAGCCGGCCGAGGACCTCGAGCAGTCCGGCGATCTCGCGCCGCGCCGCCGCTTCGGACCAGCCCTTGCCCGTCCGCGACAGGAACGCGCTGAGGTCGCCGTGCCGCGCGTACTCGAGGGTCAGGCAGTAGAGGAATCGCCCGTCGGGCGTCATCAACGGAAAGCGGTCGAAGACGCGGATGGCGCGCGGCTGTCCGTCGAGCAGCTGGCCGAAGTACGCTTCGCGCAGCCACCCGTCCGCACGCGTGCTGACCTTGATGCAGACGGTTTCCGGAATGTCCGCGGCGCGCCCAAAACGCGACGCGAGGTACACCTGTCCGAAGCCGCCCTCGCCGAGCAGGCGCGCGATCCGGTACGAGGCGCCCGTTTCAGGGCTGTCGATGACCTGCGAGGGGCGCAGGAGGGGGGGCCCGCCGCGCGCCGCGTTGACGGCTCCGGGGGCCTCGTACCAGCGGCGGACAGCGCGCGTCGTGGCCGCGGTCGGTCGTCCCGCCATCGGCGGGAGTGTATCAGCCTTCGTTTACTTCTTCGGCTTCGCGCGGCGCGATGGCCCCGCGTTGCACGAGTTGCCGACGAGTTCGACCGACTCCACATCGACCTTGGCGAGGTCGGACTGCTTGAGGTCGTTGTCGCCGCTCTTCGCGACGTCGCCGGTATCGGTCAGGCTGCCGCGCACGCGGACTTCGTGGCCGATATTGTCCTTCAGCTGTTCGGATTCGCCGCTCAGCCGGTACGAACGCTCGGCCTGCGCGAGCTGGCGCTGTTCGACGCTGCCGCCGCCCGCCTTGGTCGCGGCATTGGCGGTCCCGGTGGCTTCGCCGGACGTGCCGACCGCAGCGCCGGTTGCCGGTTCCTGGCGGGCCTGCGACAGGATGTAATCGCCGAGTATGCCTTTTTCCTGCTGCAGGCAGCCGGTCAGCACGACCGAGGGCTTGGTCGCGTCAGTCTTGTCGGCCGCGCTCGCGGTGGGCCCGGACGACGCTGCCGCGCCCGCTGTCCCGGTCGCACTCGGGTTCGGGGCGCTGTTCGCGCGGGAGTTGTCATTTGGTCCGCAGGCGCACGCGAATACGGCCGCGCCCGCCAGGGCAAGCAGAGCAGAACGATCGAATTTCATCACTCCTACCTCCATCGAATGGGGCCGCCCCTTACGCGGCGCGGATCCAGCGAATGGAGTGCACGTACCGTTCCGCAAGAAATGGCCGAGCCATGTCGATTCCGGCTCCTCCCGATCGACAGTAGACTGAGGCAGCGCCAACGGACACGAGGGGTGTCGGTCATCTGGGCGCCTCGGGAGCGAACGCGATGAGCGGAGTACGAGTGTTGGTCGGAACGCGCAAGGGCGCATTCATGCTGACGTCTGATGGCACGCGCAGGGCGTGGAAGGTCGAGGGTCCCCATTTCGCGGGATGGGAGATGTATCACCTCAAGGGATCCCCGGCAGATCCGAATCGCCTCTACGCGTCTCAGAGCAGCGGCTGGTTCGGTCAGGTGATGCAGCGCTCGAGCGATGGCGGCAAGACGTGGGAGGCGATCGGCAACAAGTTCGTCTATGACGGCGTGCCGGGCACGCACCAGTGGTACGACGGGACGCCGCATCCGTGGGAGTTCAAGCGCGTGTGGCATCTCGAGCCGTCGCATACCGACCCCGACACCGTGCTCGCGGGTGTCGAGGACGCTGCCATGTTCAAGACGACCGATGGCGGCCAGAACTGGACCGAACTGTCGGGACTCCGCAAGCACGATACCGGCAAGCACTGGCAGCCGGGCGCCGGCGGACTCTGCCTCCACACAATCCTGATCGATCCGACCAATCCCAATCGCATTTTCGTCGCGATCTCGGCCGCGGGCGCGTTCCGCACCGACGACGGGGGGAGGACGTGGAAGCCGATCAACAAGGGCCTGCACTCGGCGCAGATTCCGAATCCGACCGCCGAGGTGGGACACTGCGTGCATCGCCTCGCGTTGCATCGCTCGCGGCCGAACACCGTGTTCATGCAGAAGCACTGGGATGTGATGCGGACCGACAACGCCGGCGACGAGTGGCGCGAAGTGAGCGGCAACCTGCCGACCGATTTCGGGTTCGTCATCGACGTCCACGCGCACGAACCGGAGACGATCTACGTCGTCCCGATCAAGAGCGACTCCGAGCACATGCCGCTCGACGGCAAGCTGCGCGTGTTCCGGAGCAAGAGCGGCGGCAATGAATGGGAGGCGCTGACGAAGGGACTGCCGCAGAAGGACTGCTACGTGAACGTGCTGCGCGACTCGATGTCGGTCGACGCGCTCGATCCCTGCGGCATCTATTTCGGGACGACAGGCGGGCAGGTGTACGGGTCGAACGACGGCGGCGACAGCTGGACGCCGATCGTCGAGCACCTGCCCGCCGTTCTGTCCGTCGAGGTGCAGACGCTGTGATCCGCGTCGTGTTGCCGCAACACCTTCGGACGCTGGCCAGGGTTGGCGACGAAGTTCAGGTCGAAGTGGACGGCCGCGCGACGACGCGCGCGATCCTCGACGCGCTCGAGGCGCGTTATCCGGTGCTGCAGGGGACCATCCGCGACCACGTGACGCTGAAGCGGCGTCCGTACCTGCGATTCTTCGCGTGCGAGGAAGACCTGTCGCACGAGCCGCCGGACAGACCACTGCCGGAGGCGATAGCGAGCGGAAAGGAACCGTTCCTGGTGATCGGCGCGATGGCAGGGGGATGAACCGGCAGGCGGCCCGCGCCGTCGCTCGGCTGAAGCCTCGCGCTCCGGTTGTTTATGAGCGGCGCAGATTATAATCCGCTGCGCCATGCTGTTCATGCTTTTCACGCTTTTGTTTCAAGCCGTTGGCGGGGCGGATCAGGCGCGTCCGGTTGCCGGCGATCCTGGGATCTCGTCGATGGTGGTCGTCGATCGGCCTGAATTCCGCGTGCTTCGCGATTACGCCGAGCCGGGCGCGACCCGCCGCATGCACTCGCACGACGACGCGACGTATCACGTCTTCACCCTGGTGACGGGACAACTGCGGCTCACAATCCAGGGCGAAGCACCCCAGGACGTCAAGCAGGGGCAGGTGCTGACGCTGAATGGCGGCGTGAAGCACACATTCACGAACACCGGCACCGTCACGGCGACGATCGTCGAAGTGTTCGGGAAGCAGAGCTTGCCCGCCGCAGTGCGAAGCGCGGAAAGACAACGTTACTTATACGTGGCAGTGCCGGGCGTCGGGAACGCGACGGATCACGGCGGCTTCGGCGTCCTTGTGTTCGACATGGACCACGGCTACCGGTTCGTCAAACGCATCGCGACGTGGACGTCCGCGGCCGGCCAGCGTGCGGAGGGTGTCCGCGGCATCGCGGCGCACGCCGGAACGGCGCGGTTGTACGTCAGCACCAACCGCCGTCTGGCGGCGTTCGACTTGCTGACGGACAAGATCGTCTGGGAGCAGACGTACGACGGGAAGTGCTGCGATCGAATGGCCGTCACACCGGACGGCAAGACACTCTACGTGCCGGCGACCGGCGGGGTCGCCAAGTGGTACGTCGTCCGGGCGTCGGACGGCGGCGTGATCACGACCATCGACAAGGAAGGCTCCTCGCACAACACGCTGGTGTCCGACGACGGCACCCGCGTGTACCTCGAAAGCCAGGGGCGCCAGACGCCGATGCTGACGGTCGTCGACACCGCGACGAACAAGGTGATCAAAGAAGTCGGCCCATTCGGGAACATGGTGCGGCCGTTCTCGATCAACGGCGCGCAGACCATCGTCTATGCGAACGTGAACGACGTGCTCGGATTCGAAGTTGCCGACCTCACGACGGGAAAGCTGCTGCACCGCGTCGTCGTCGAGGGCGTGAAGACAGAGAATTCGCCGGTGCACGGCATGCCGAGCCACGGCATCGGGCTGACGCAGGACGAGACCGAGGTCTGGCTCTCGGACAACACCAACCACTTCATGCGGGTGTTCGACGCGACCGTCATGCCGCCGGTCCTCAAGACCAGCGTGAAGTTGCGGGACGAGCCCGGGTGGGTGTCGTTCAGCATAGACGGGCGGACGGCGTTCCCCTCGACCGGAGATGTCGTCGACGTCGCCTCCAAGAAGATTCTGGCGGGGCTCACCGACGAGCATGGCGTGGCGGTCGAGAGCGAAAAGCTGCTGGAAATCGACTTTTCAGGCGGAAAACCGGTGGCTGCGGCCGATCAGTTCGGCAAAGGGAAGAAACGGTAGTGCAGGCCTTCAGGTCTGCCGTGTGACAATTCTTGACATAGCGAAAGGCTGCTGCAAGCGGTCTTCCAGTGCGATAATTCCAGATTAGGAGGGGTGGAGATGTTTGCTCGTCTCATGTCCTTTGGCGTCGTCGTCGGGTTCGCCGTGCCGGTGATGGCGGCGGACACCCCCGCGAAGCCGGTCACGTTCTCGAAGGACATTGCGCCGATCTTCCAGGCGAAGTGTCAAGAGTGCCATCAGCCGGATTCGATCGCGCCGATGTCGCTCATCACGTATCAGGACGCGCGGCCGTGGGCCCGTTCCATCAAAGAACGTGTCTCGCAGCGCCAGATGCCGCCGTGGCACATCGACAAGACGGTCGGCGTGCAGAAGTTCAAGAACGACATGTCCCTGAGCGACGAACAGATTGAGAAGGTCGTCGCGTGGGTCGATCAGGGCGCGCCGCAGGGCGATCCGAAGGACATGCCGCCGGCCAAGCCGATCGACCGAAGCAACGGCTGGAAAGCAGAGCGCGACGGCTTCGGGCCGCCCGATCTCGTCGTCAAGTCGCCGGACTACACGATGGCCGCCGAGCACCAGGACGTGTGGTTCCGTCCGATGCAGGACTTGCCGATCACCGAGCCGCACTGGGTGAAGATGGTCGAGATTCGTCCGACCAACCTGAAGGCGCGCAAGATCATTCACCACTCGATCGCCTATCTCGTGCTGAACAACGATCCCGACGCGGTGAATACGGGCGTGCTCAGCGGACGCCGCGGCGCGGCAGCCGATCTCGTCGACGCGGCGAACCGCCGTCCGCAGCTGATGGAATGGGCGATCGGGAAGGGCTACGACCTGTACCGCCCGGGCACGGGCAAGCTGATCGTGCCGGGCGAGAAGATCTCGTGGGACCAGCATATTCACGCGGTCGGCGAGGAGATCACCGGCGGCTCGGAAATCGCGATGTGGTTCTACAAGAAGGGCGAGGAGCCGAAGAAGCGCAGCTATTTGACCGGCTTCACGGGCATCGATCCCACCAAGATGCTCGATATTCCGCCGAACACGATGGCGATGACCGAGGGTTACTCGGTGCTGAAGGAGAACGCGATCATCGAGAACTTCCAGCCGCACTTCCACCTCCGCGGCAAGGCGATGGAAGTCGAGGCCATTCTGCCCGACGGCACCCGTCAGGTGCTGAGCTACGTGGGCAATTTCAACTTCAACTGGATGACCAACTACATCTACGACGACGACGCGGCGCCGCTCCTGCCCAAGGGCACGGTGATTCACGTGTCGGCGTGGTACGACAACACGCGCGCGAACAAGAACAACCCCGATCCCGATCAGTGGGTTGGCTACGGCGACCGCACGGTCGACGAGATGGCGCACGCCTGGATGAACGTCACGTATCTGACCGACGACGAGTACAAGCAGGTTCAGGCGGATCGGAAGGCCAAGCTCGCCAAGGTGACCAACAACGACAACGAGAAGCAACAGTGAACAGACTCGGTCCCCTCTGCGCCGCCGGCATGCTTGCCGGCGGCGTTTTTATTTC
>DASQHH010000276.1:0-6112 GCA_035632195.1 Vicinamibacterales bacterium | reverse complement strand
GTCGACCGCGTCGAGCTCGGGATTCCAGCCGATGCCGAGCTCGAGCACCGGCGTGATCGGCGCGCGCGTCGTAACCCGGCCTTGGTCGGGCAGGTAGACGCCGCACAGAATCTTCAGCAGCGTGCTCTTGCCCGTCCCGTTCCGGCCCATGATGCCGACCGCTTCCCCGCGCTCGACTGCAAAGCTCACGTCGTCGAGCACCTGCAGCTTCTGGAAGCGCCGCGCCTCCAGGATGCCGAGCAGATGCTCGCGCACCGTGTTCCGGTGGACGCTCGGAATCATGAACGACTTCGAGACGCTCTCGACGTCGATGATTCCCATCAGACGTACTCCGCCGCGCGCGGACTCAGCCGGCGGAAGAACATGATCCCGATCAGCAGGCAGATCGCTGCGTCAATCGCCAGATAGATGTTTCCGCGGAGGGTGGGAAAGACGCCGGCCACGAGCACCGACCGCGAGAACTCGATCACCGGAGTCGGCGGCCAGATGTACAGGTAGAAATGAAACCGCTCGGGCAGGATGTCGAGCGGATAGATGATCGGCGCGAGAAAGAAACCGGCCTGGAGCACGACCTCCCACACCTGGTTCAGGTCGCGGAACCGCAGGAACAGCACGCTCGCCGCGAGCGAGAAGCCGACGACGATGGCGAAGAGCGCCGCGCAGTACGCCGAGAACGCGGCGATCGCCGCGAGGGACGGCCGGTGACCGAACACGGTCAGAAACCCGACAATCACGAGGGTGAACACGAGCAGCGTGATCATCGCGTTCGAAATCGACGTGACGACGAGAATCCACGACGGCACGCGCGCCTTCGTCAGGAGGTATCCGCGCGCATGGAGCGCCGTCAACCCCGACTTCGTCGCCTCCGAAAAGAAATCCCACAGGAACAGGCCGACGATGAGATTGAGCTTGTACTTCGGATTGGACGCGAACAGAAACGAGAATACGCCCATCAGCACGACGAACATGCTCATCGGCTTCAGCAGCGCCCAGACGAACCCGCCCATCGTCCCGTGGTAGCGCGCCTTGAAGTCGGTGCGGACGAGCGTCCAGATCAGCCCCGGCTTCATTTCGGTCCCGGCTTGAGCCGCGCCTGAATCGTCGTGACCGCGTCGAGCATCTTCGGCGCGATCGGGTCGGACGGGTCGAGGTCGTGCGCCTTCACGAGCAGCCGCTTCGCTTCGTCGAACCTGCCGACGTCCGCGTAGCAGCGCGCCAGCTTCAGATATCCGATCGCGATGTCCGGACGCAGGCGGATGGCTGTGTTGAACTGCTCGATCGCATCGTCGGTGCGATTCTTCTCGAGCAGCGCTTCGCCGAGCAGCAGCCGCGGACGGTAGTGATCGGGCGCGAGAGTCACCGATTCCTGCCACAGCGCGATCGGGTCGGCCCACACTTCGTTGCGCAGGACCGTCAGGAAGGCGAGCGACAGGAGGACCAGGCGGAACGCCAGCGCTGCGAAAGCGTATTGCTTGTCGGCGGGTCCGAAAGGACCCGCTTGACGCTGCAGCCGGGTCGCGACGCGATCGATCCCGACGCCGCACGCGAGAAAGAACCCGATGCCGGCGGCGTAGACGCGATGCTCCGTCATCGGTTCGCCCTGATCGACCAGCGTCAGCACCGCTGACGGCGCGAGCAGCAGCAGAAACCACGCGATGCCGGCGGCCGCTGCCGGCTCGGTTCGACGCAGGCGCCACGCGGCGACTCCGATTCCGCCCACGAGTGCGACGGAACCGATTGCGCGCCAGTCCAGGAGCCGCGGCAGCGGAACGGAATGGAAGATGGTCTGCCCCGCGGGGCGAACGAGGAGCAGCAGATAACGGGCAACGACATTGACGTCGAGCAGCAGGAACGGCCAGTGAATGGCGACGCGGCCCGGATATTCGATCCGCGCCAGCACGTACAGCCGCGCGACGCCCGCGAGGACGGTGAAAGCTGCCATTCCGCCACCCAGGAGCGCGACGCCTTTAGTCGAGCGCGCGCCCGGCTGGAAGCCTCGCGCTCCGTACGCCCAGGCGCCAAACACGAAGGGGAACATCGCCGCCGTTTCCTTGCTCGCAAGCGCAGCGACCCAGAACACGAGCATCGCGGCGAGCGCGCTGCGCCGCCCGCTGCGCAGCCAGGCGACGCCCGCAAGAAACGCCGACAGGAAGAATGTCGCGCACAGGACCTCGGACCGTCCGCTGATGTACCCGACCGCCTCCGTCATCATCGGATGCACGGCGAACAGCGCCGCCCCCGCGGTCGCCGCGCGCGGGGCCCCGGTCAGCGTCGAGGCCAGGCGCCAGAACAGCACCACGTTCAGCATGTGCAGCAGCACGCTGGTCACGTGAAAGCCGAACGGCTGCGGACCCCAGATCCGCTGGTCGAGCGCGTACGAGAAGTTGACGATCGGCCGCGTCACGTCGTGCAGTACGATGGCGCGCACATCGGCAATCCGGGCGAGCGACGTGTTGACGACGACGGTGTGGTAGTCGTCGTAGACGAAGGGATTGTGGAGGGCGTTGACGTAGACCACACCGGCGCTGAGCGCCAGGACGCCGCAGATGACGATTCTGTCCGTCGTGTTCAAAAGAGCTACCGTACAAATATCGGCGGGCGCGCCCTCGTTCTGATGGCGCTCCGGATCCTCCATGTGACGCCGTATTCGGCGGAGGCCTGGGCCTACGGCGGCATTCCTCGGCTGGTCGGGAGCCTTACCAGAGGGCTGGCGCGGCGCGGTCACGCGGTCGCCGTTTGCACGACCGACGCGCGCGACGAGTCCGCGCGGCTTCCGGCCGCCGATCGCGGTCTACACGACGGGGTAGACGTGCGCGTGTTTCCGAATCTTTCCAATCGGCTGGCTTACCATTTGCAGTTTTTTCTGCCCATCGGCATGAACGCTTTTCTGCGAAGGGAAGCCCGCGGCTTCGACGTCGCGCATCTGCACGCCTGCCGGAATATCCCCGGCGCACTCGCGGCGTATCATTTCGGACAAGCAGGCCGCCCCTACGTGCTCGCACCCAACGGTACAGCGCCGATCATCGAACGGAGGCGAACGGCGAAACGCATCTTCGACGCCGTCGCCGGCAACCGCGTTCTGCGCGGCGCGGCGCGGACGCTCGCCGTGTCCAACGCCGAACGCCAGCAGCTCGTCGACCTGCACGTCGCCGCCCCGTCGATTCGCGTGATTCCGAACCCGATCGATCGCGCTGACGAGGAGCGCGCGCGGCACGCCGTCCGCGGACGTTTTCGCGCCCGCCGCCGGCTCACCGCTGCGCCGATCGTCCTGTTCCTCGGGCGTCTGTCGCCGCGCAAACGGCTGGACGTCCTGATTCGCGCATTTGCGCAGTTGACGAGTCCCGCACAGCTGGTCATCGCCGGCAACGATATGGGCGCGGAGGCGGACGCGCGCGCCCTGGTCCGCGACCTCGGCGTCGGCCCGCGCGCGGCCTTTGCCGGTCTGCTGCAGGACGACGAACGCTTCGACGCGCTCGCGGACGCCGACGTCACGGTCTACCCGTCCGAGCACGAAATCTTCGGCCTGGTGCCGCTCGAGTCGCTGCTCGTCGGCACGCCCGTCGTGGTCGCGGGCGACTCGGGCTGCGGCGAAGTGATCCGCCAGACCGGAGGCGGACTGATCGTCCCGGTCGGCGACGCCGCAGCGCTGCGCTTCGCGATCGACGTGGTGCTCGCGAATCATGAGCGGTGGCGCGCGGATGCGGCGGCGGCAGCAGCGCGCGCACGCGCGCTGTACGGCGAAGAGAACGTGTGCGCGCAGATGGAAGCGATGTACGCCGAAGTGGCGGGCGCGCGATGACCCCGATAAGCGGTATCAGCTTCGTCGTCCCCGTCCACAACGGCGCCGCCTGCATCCGCGAGACGCTCGCCGCGATTGTCGCGCAGGCCGACGGACGGCCGATGGAAATCCTCGTCGTCGACGACTGCAGCCGCGACGGATCTTCCGATCTGCTGCGCGACCTGGCAAAGGCCTGGCCGATTGCGATCGTGCGCGGCGAAGGACGCGGTGCCGCCGCGGCGATCAACGCCGGCGTCCGCGCCGCGCGTTTCCCCATCATCTGCCAGGTCGATCAGGATGTCGTCGTCGGAGAAGGCTGGATGCGTGTGCTCGCGGGCGCGCTCGAAGACCCGTCCATCGCCGCGGCGCAGGGGTATTACGCAACGGATCCGGCGGCGACGCTGTGTGCGCGCGCCATGAGCTTCGACCTCGAGCAGCGCTACGCGGCGATCCGCGGCGGCGACACCGGCCACGTCTGCACCGGCAACTCAGCGTATCGCGCGAGTGCGCTGCACCAGGTGGGACTCTTCGACGAGACGTTCGGCTACGGCTACGACAACGACATGAGCTATCGCCTGCAGGCCGCCGGCTACCGTCTGCGCTTCTGCCGCGACGCGCGCAGCACGCACCGCTGGCGCGAGGGCATCTCGGGCTACCTGACGCAGCAGTACGGCTTCGGCTACGGACGCATCGATCTGATCGCGAAACATCCGACCCGTATGACGGGCGATTCCGTCTCGCGCGCCGCGATGATGGCCCATCCGATCGTGATGGCCGTCGCGCTGGCAGGTCTGACGGCCTCGCTGACGCTCGGACTCGCCGGCGTGCCTGCATCGCTGGCGTGGTCGATGGCGGCAGTGTCCGCGGGCCTCGTCGGCCTTCTCGCGCTGGAGCGGCTTGGCGCAGGCATCGGCGCGGCCCGAAGATTCGACAACGCGACGCCGCTCGTGTTCCCGCTGCTCCACCTCGGCCGCGATGCCGCCTGGGTCGCGGCAATCGCCGTCTGGATGCTTCGGCGCGCGCTTCGCCATCCGCCCGAACCCTCGCACAGCATGCGGCCCCGCTCCGCTGCCGAGATCAACGGAGCGCGAGCCTTCAGGCGAGCGGGGCGCTCGGCTCAAGCCTCGCGCTCCCTGATGGGTCGATGCATCCTGACGCTGATTCCGGCGCACAACGAAGCCGCGAACCTCATCGCGGTCGTCGCCGAGCTGCGGACCGTTCGACCCAACGCCGACGTCCTGATCGTCGACGATGGCTCGACGGACCAGACCGCGGCGCTCGTCGACGGGTTGAACGTGCGATGGCTGCGGTTTCCCGAGCGGATCGGCATCGGCGGCGCGATGCGCGCCGGACTGCGCTACGCGGAGCGCCTCGGATACAACGTGGTCGTGCGCATCGACGGCGACGGCCAGCATCGGCCGGAAGACATCGAACGCCTGCTCGCACCCGTCGAAAACGGCATGGCGGACGTTGCGCTGGGATCGCGATTCACCGACGCGCTTCGCCCGGGAGTCCTCGGCGTGGCGCAGCGGACGCTCGGCGCGTGCCTGTCCGCGCTGACCGGACACCGCGTCACCGACCCGACGTCAGGCTTCTGTGTCCTCGGTCCGCGCGCGGTACGGCTGCTGGCTGAGCACCATCCGACCGGCTATCCCGAGCCGGAGCTGCGCCTGTTCCTCAGCCGCAATGCGCTGCGCGTCGTCGAAGTGCCGGTGCAGGCGCGCCCGCGGCTGCGCGGACGCACGTCTCTGACGCCCGTGCGGCTCGTTTCCGCCGCCGCGCGCGTGCTGCTCGCGATGGTCGTCGTGCCGCTGCGCGACCGTATTCGGGTGCTGGCCGGTGGTGATTGATCGCATTCAGATCGTCGCGCTGACGGTCAGCGTGGTGCTGCTCCTGCTCGTCCTCGAGCTGGTGCGGCGCCGCAAGCTCACCGAAGAGTACTCGTTCGTCTGGATCGTCTCGTCGCTCATGCTGCTGGCGGTCTCGATCCGCCGCGAAATCCTGCACGCCGCGGCGCGCTGGCTCGGCATCTACTACCCGCCGATCCTGCTCGTGATGGTGCTCATCGTCATCGTGTTCGCGGCGTCTCTGTCGTTCTCGATCGTCCTCTCGCGGCAGCGGCAGCAGATCGAGCGGCTGATCGAGGAAACGGCGATTCTGTCCGCCGAAGTGCGGGAACTTCGAGAGGAAGCCGGACGGAAGTCAGGTGGCGAAGACACACGAAACTGAGTAGGAGGTGACAGTTCATCAACGGTAACGCCGCGCACCGCGCGGCCGCGAGGAAGCGGAGCGGGTGCGGCGTCCCCGCGAGCGACCGAGCCGGGGTGTGGGGCG
>DASQHH010000275.1:0-3978 GCA_035632195.1 Vicinamibacterales bacterium | reverse complement strand
TCCGGCAGCGTCGCGACGGTATCGCCCCGGAGACCCTGCAGCGCCGCCGGCCGATCGGCATCGAGCGGTCCGAGATCCGCGAGGCGCGCGCCGTTGAAGGTGAGGGGTGTCGCGGCTGCCGGCGGCGTCGCCGGCCGTGGCGGCGCGTCATCGCTCGCAAACAGTGGCGAGCACTGGCCGAACAAACAGAAAATCAACGCGACGGTTGTTGCGCGACGGATGCGGTCCATGGTCGTCTCCGGGCCACAGGCAAGGCACTCTCGATCGTAGCCCGCAGCACCGCAGTTCTGAGCTCAGCAGTATCAAGTCAGCGTTCGAGCCACGCTCGCGGCGAATGCCCGCGGGGCGTGCACGCGCAGGCGCGTACGCCGCCCCACCGCTTAAGCGACTGCTTACCGTCCCGGACACGAGCCGCCGGTCACCTGACGCCATCCTTCGACGTCGATGAACGCCTGTCCCGCTCCTGGCGCCATCGGCTGGCCGATGCTGACGCCGCCGCCCAGACGCGTGCCGCCGGGAATGTACTGTCCCTTCTTCATCAGCCCCGTGAGCTCGATGGGCGAGCCCTCGTGCGCCTTGATGTCGTTGATCAGCTTCTTCGGGCCGTTCATGCGGAGGTGCGTGCCCTCGGGCAGATCGAAGCTGCCGGGACTCTCCGTCGTCCGCGCCGCGGCCGTGAAGATGTAGCCCTTCGTGCAGCCGACGACGGTCACGCGCGACGAGTCTTTCGGTACCGGTTTCGGCTCCTGCGCCGCGAGGGGAATGGAAAGGATGATGACGCCGGCGACGAATGCCAGTGAGCGGGCCATGATCCGATGATACGTCCGCGGCGCCTGAAAAATCCGTCAGCGCCGGAGCAGGCGGAGGATGCCGAAGCCGAGAATGGCGAGAACGGCAACCAGGAGCAGCTCGGGGAGACCGGGGAGCGTCATGCCGATCTCAGTGTAGCAGTCCGACGATCCGCCCGGACGTCTCGAAGCGGCGGTAATTGGAATACCGCGACCGGCAGACGAGATCCCTGCCGTACTTTTCCTCCATCCGCTCAGGCAGCCACAGCGTCAGTTTCGGATCCTGCCTGAACTCCACGGCGATCTCTGCGGTGAAGCCTCGGCGAAGCGTTGCGCGCCATTCCGTGCGGACGATGACGCCATCCGACGCCCGCACCCAGACGGCTCCAGACGCGGGGATCTCACGCTGGTCGTACCGCATGACGGTCGGCCGCTCGACTTCCCGAAACGCGAGCTTCCACGCGTGCGTCCCGCTGACGGACTCCTCGCGCTCGCGCGTGAATGCGAAGTGGTGCTGATTCTCCTCGACCATGTAATGCAGCGCGCCCGCGGGATCGCTGGTCGTGCGGCGGACCGTCCCGATGTCGTATCGCGCGCTCTCCTCCTGCAGCCGGCGCAAGCGCGCTGAGCGGGACACGCGTCCGCCTTCGGGCGGCGGGTCGACGGATTCGGCAAGCGCGTGCTCGAGCCGGTCTTTGCTGTCGGCGATGACGAGTCCGTCTACCCGCAGCACGTTCCGAATGGACAGCCACACGCGCTCGTCGTCGAGCCACCAGAACAGCATCTCCGCTTGAATCCGGCGGTGTACGACTTTCCGTCCAACGGTGACGACCTGTTCGTAGTCCTCGTCGCAGATGATCTTCGCCATCTGCAGCTGCAGGTCGCGGGAGTAGGCCGCGGCTTTGACCAGCAGGTCCGCCAGTGTCGGCGTTGTTTGCGCATGCGGCGCCGCCATCGCTCCCAGCGCGACGAGGACCGTGCAGAGGCGGCGCATGGCTGTAGAGATGCTAATCTCAAAATCCGAGACGCCTGAAACGTTTGTAGGGCCTGCCCGCCGTAGTCAGAACCGCACGATGTAGCCGACGTCGGTGCAGGGCGCGATCGTGCACTCGCCGACGAGGGCGCGCAGCCGCGCCTCGGTGAAGTGCTCCGATCGCAGGCCTCCGGCCGTCAGCAGCGACTCGGGAGTCTCCTCGACGATGGGATGGCCGAAGCGTCGATACCATTCGCGCCGCGCGGGAATCGACCGTTCGGAAAACACCGACAGTATGCGCCGCTCCGCCGAGCGGCGCATCTCGGCCAGCACGCCCGGTTTGTCGCTCATCGTCCCCCAGGTGTTGGTGAGGCACGTCGCGAGGTCGAAGCGCGCGCGCACCGGCAGCCGCGTCGCGTCCCCGGTCACGAAATGCAGGGGGCTTCCGCCGGCCGCTCGGCGCGCTTCCGCGATGTACGCGTGCTCGTAGTCGACGCCGAGGCCGATCCGCAGCCGATCGCGGAAGATCGCCAGGTGGCGGCCGGTGCCGCAGCCGACGTCGAGCCACGATCCCGCGATGTGAACGAGGCTGCGCAGCAGGTCGATTTCGGCCTGCATGAACGCGCGGATGGCGTCCGGCTGCGTCGCCGGATCGAGCGCGCGGACGAGAAGACCGGACGCGTAGACGTCGTCGTTGGACATGACTGTGATTATCGTCCGGGTGGAATCACGCGGCTTTGTTCGTACCGCTCGTCGCTCAGCACGAGTCGGAACGCCTGTTCGAAACGGGCCTGCGGGCGCTGATGCTCCATGTCCTGGCGCATGGCGGTCGCGAAAGCGCGGTGAGCCTTTCTCCGGCGATGAATGACGCTGCAGCTATACTCGCGCGATGCCCGACGTCTCTCACCTGGCGTTGTTCGTCGGCGCAGCCATCGCGCTGCTGCTGACGCCGGGTCCGGCGGTTCTTTACATCGTGACGCGGAGCGTCGAGCGCGGACGGCTGGCGGGCCTGGTGTCCGTCGCCGGCATCTGCACCGGCACGCTCGTCCACATCGCCGCCGCTGCGCTCGGCCTGTCGGCGCTGCTGGTCTCGTCCGCGCTTGCGTTCAACGTGGTCCGATGGCTCGGTGCGGCGTACCTGATCGTGCTCGGCGTCCAGACGATCGTGAAGCGCGAGCCGGCGGCGGCAGACGCCGTGAGCACGGACGCCAGCCTGGGCGACATCTTCCGCCAGGGCGTCGTCGTCAACATTCTCAATCCGCACACGGCGCTGTTCTTCTTTTCGTTCCTGCCGCAGTTCGTCGATCCGTCGCGCGGGCAGGTGCCGCTGCAGATGCTCGGCCTCGGACTGCTCTTCGTGACGATCTCGGCGACGACGGATGCGGGGTGGGCGCTTGCGGCGGGGACGGCGGGGCACTGGCTCAAGGGGCGTCCCGGCTTCGCGCGGCGTCAGCGGTACGTGACCGGCGGTCTGCTCATCGGTCTCGGCGCGGCGACGGCCATCGCCGGGAGCCGCAACAAGTGATGTGAAGCCTCATCGGCGGCCGAGGCGGACGAGTTCTTTCAGGTGCTCGAGGCGGAACCACGAGAACAGCGCGCACAGAACGCTCGCCGTGCCCAGGACCAGCGCCGCGATCGACGTGTTCAGTTCGACTGTGCAGGCGGCGGCGCCGAGCATGAAGAGGAGCACCGCGGCGTACGTGAAGCCGTGCGCCAGACGCCGCATCGTATCGATCGACTCCCACCACGAAGCCACGCGACCAGTGTACGCTGCAGGTCGGATGACCGTTGACCTCGATTTTCAGCACTACCTCTTTCGATCGCCGTTTCTCCTGCCGGTCGTCGTGTCCCTCGGCCTGCTGATCAAGCTCTGGTGGGACCGCGACCTGTTCGGACTGAGCGGCACCGCTTTCGTCTTCTGGTTTGCTGTCGCGGCAGGCCTGCAGTTTCTCTCGAGCGGCGTGGCGCTCTGGGCGCTCGGACTCGTGGCGCAAACGGCGCTGGCGCTCGTGCTGTTGGTGAAGGGTCAGCTTGGCGAGCCGTTCCAATAGTTCGCCACGCCTCCATGACCTCTTCGTCGCTTAGCTTCGGTGCGAGCCACGCCGGGGAGACGGAGTGCCCGGCCAGAGGGTTTGTGTGTTCGTCTATACAAAGCGTGTAGGATGACGTCAGTTGTGGGGGAGGCACGTATGACATTGCTCCGCTCCCTTCTCGTGC
>DASQHH010000274.1:0-1993 GCA_035632195.1 Vicinamibacterales bacterium | reverse complement strand
CTTCGAAGGACTCTTCATCATCAAGCCCGACGGCCCCATCACGTTCCACACCGGCATCGGCAACCACGGCACGCAGTCGGTCTTCGACGTCCACCGCGTCGCCGCGGAGATGCTCGACGTTCCGTGGGAAAGCTGCGACTTCGTCTTCGGCAACACATCCAAGAACGTGCCGAACACCTGCATCTCGGCCGGCAGCCAGACCGCGCACGCGATGACGCGCGCGGCGCACGCCGCCGCGACCGACGCGATCGCCAAGCTGCAGGAGATCGCCGCGAAGACCAAAGGCGGCAAACCCGAGGCCTACAAGGTCGCCGGCGGCAAAGTCAGCGGACCGGGAGGCAGCCTGACGCTCGCGCAGGCCGCGCAGAAGGCGCTCGAGCTCAAAGGCAAGTACGACGGCAGCGAGCTGCCGGACGATATCGCCGCGTTCACCAAGAACTCGGCGAAGGCGCTCGCGGGCCAGGGCCTGATGGCCGTCGCCAAAGACAACTACAAGCGCGACGGGACCTCGCAGTCCTACGTCGTCGGCTTCGCCGAAGTCGAGGTCGACACGGAGACGGGCGTCGTCAAGGTCGTCGACTATCTTGCGATGGGCGACGTGGGAACGATCCTCAACCCGCGCAACCTGAAGGGTCAGCTCTTCGGCGGATCGATGCTGGGCCTCGGCCATGCGAAGACGCAGCGCTGGGCGTACGATCAGCACTACGGACTCGCGCTCGCGCGGCGCTTCCATCACAACCGGCCGCCTACGATCCTCGACGCGCCGATGAACTTCAACGGCGACGCGGTCGACATTCCCGATCCGGAAACGCCGACCGGCATCCGCGGCGTCGGCGAGCCGCCGGTCGGCGCGGCGTACGGCTCGATCATGAACGCAATCGCGGACGCGCTCGGCACCGACGACGCCTTCAAGCGGAGCCCGGTTACGCCGGACATCCTCCTGACGGCGATCGAAAACGGCGGCAAGTTCGCGCACGAACCTCTGACAGCTCACATCTGAGAGGACGACAATGGCGGTTATTCGAGACATCATCCCGGCGTTCGAGCTCTTCCAGCCCGCGACGATCGACGACGCCGTGCGGCTCGCCGACAAGTACCGGGACGACTATTGGGTGCTCGCGGGCGGACTCGACAGCATGGACTGGCTGAAAGATCGTTTGCGCCGACCGAAGGTCGTCATCGATCTCAGCCAGATCAAAGAGCTGGTCGGCGTCAGAGAGTCCAACGGCGGCCTCGAGATCGGCGCGATGACGCCGCTGACCGAGGTCGTCAAGCATCCGGTCGTCCGCGACAAGTTCGGGCTGCTGATGGAAGCGGCGGAGCTGGTCGCATCGCCGCAGATCCGGAACCAGGGCACGCTTGGCGGCAACGTGTCGCAGGACACCCGCTGCTGGTACTACCGCGGCGGCTGGACGTGCTATCGCGCCGGCGGCAACACCTGCTATGCGGACACACCGACGGCGATCAATCGCGAGCATGCGCTTCTGTTCCTGAACGAGGTGTCCGCATGGGCGGATCGCTGCGTCGCGGTGAGCCCCTCGGACACCGCGCCGGCGCTCGTGGCGCTCGACGCCCAGATGGTCGTTCGCAGCACGCGGGGCGAGCGCGTCATCGCGGCACAGGACTACTTCGTCGGGCCCGCCATCGACATCACGAAGATGACGGTGCTCCAGCCGGGCGACATCCTGACCGCGATCCGCATTCCGTCGACGTGGGCCGGGGCGCAGTTCTACTTCGAGAAGGTGCGGGACCGCCAGGTGTGGGACTTCCCGCTCGTCAACGTCGCGTCGGCGATGAAGATCAACGGAGGAAAGATCGACGACGCGCGGATTGTCGTCGGCGCGGTGTCGGCGACGCCGAAGCGCCTGCCAAACGTCGAAGGATTCGTGAAGGGCAAGGCGCGCGACGAACAGACGGCGGACGCGGCGGGCAAGATGGCCGTCGAAGGCGCGCAGACGCTGCGTTACAACGGGTACAAAGTTCCGCTCATGCG
>DASQHH010000273.1:0-3801 GCA_035632195.1 Vicinamibacterales bacterium | reverse complement strand
GACCGAGGCCAGCCCGCGTGAGCTGATACACGACCTCATATGTGAGAGTCCCGGAACGGCTGACGACGCCGATGCTGCCCGGCGTGCAGATGCGGCCCGGAATGATGCCCACCTTCGACTGCCCGGGCGTGATCAGTCCGGGACAGTTGGGGCCGATGAGTCGCGCGCCCTTCTCCTTCACGAACGGGTACACGCGCGTCATGTCGAGCACGGGTACGCCTTCCGTGATCGCGACGATGAGCTTGATGCCGGCGTCGGCTGCCTCGAGAATCGCGTCGGCGGCGAACATCGGCGGCACGTAGATCACCGAGGTGTTCGCGCCCGTCGCGGCCACCGCGTCCGCGACCGTGTTGAAGATCGGAGTGTTGTCCTCGAACTTCTGGCCGCCCTTGCCGGGCGTGACGCCGGCGACGATGCGCGTGCCGTACTCCAGCATCTGCTTGCTGTGGAACGACCCGTCGCGACCCGTGATTCCCTGTACGACGACGGTCGAGCTCTTGTCGATGAAGATGCTCACGCGGCCTTCCCTCCTTTGGCCAGCGCGACGGCGCTCTTCACCGCCTCGTCCATGTCGGACGACGCGGAAAAGCCGTTCTCCTGGAGGATCTTCATCGCGATTTCTTCGTTGGTTCCGGTGAGGCGGATGACGATCGGCACCTTGAGCGGATTCTGCTTCGTCGCCGTCACGATGCCGTTGGCAACGTCGTCCGTCCGCGTGATGCCGCCGAAAATGTTGAACAGAATGGCTTTCACGTTCGCATCGGCCGTGATGATCTTGAGCGCGCTCACGACCTTCTCCGGATTCGACGAGCCTCCGATGTCGAGGAAGTTCGCCGGATCGCCGCCGTAGTACTTGACGAGATCCATCGTCGCCATCGCCAGGCCGGCGCCGTTCACCACGCACCCGACGTTGCCGTCGAGCTTGATGAACGTCAGATTCGCGTTTCTGGCTTGCACTTCGCTCGGCGCTTCGGCGCTCTCGTCGCGGAGCGCCGCGATCTCGGGATGGCGATCGAGCTCGTTGTCGTCGATGACCATTTTCGCATCGAGCGCCACCACGTCGCCCGCCGGCGTCGTGACGAGCGGATTGATCTCGGCCAGCGAGCATCCGTTCTTCATGAACGCCGTGTAGAGCTGCTGCATGATCTTGCCCGCCGCACGGACCTGCTTCATGTCGTTGTAAAGGAAGAAGCCGAGCCGGTTCGCCTGATACGGCTGCAGACCGTAGCGCGTATCGACCGGCAGCTTGAGGATCTTGTCCGGCGTCTTCGCGGCGACCTCCTCGATGTCGATGCCGCCGGCCGGGCTGACCATGAACACGGGCTTCCGGGTCGCGCGGTCGAGAATGATGCCCGCGTAAGCCTCGGTCGCGATGTCGGCGGCGGGCGTCACGAGCACCTGCAGCACGGTGAGCCCCTTGATCTGCATGCCGATGATCTTGCTCGCGAGGTCGCGCGCTTCTTCCGGCGTTTTGGCGAGCTTGACGCCACCCGCCTTACCGCGCCCGCCGGCGTGCACCTGCGCCTTCACCACCACCGTGCCGCCGAACTTGCGCGCGATCGACTCGGCTTCGGCCGCGCTGTGCGCGACTTCGCCGGGCGGAATCGGGACGCCCTCTTTTCGCAGCAATTCCTTCGCTTGGTACTCGTGAATGTTCACGCGGTCTCCGAATGCGTTGGGTCGTCAAGCCGTGATTGTCGTTCCAGCTTCTTCGCGTACTGCCTCGCGCCCGCGCGCGAGCGACGTGATGATGGCGCGCGGGCGTACGCCGCGGCGCGCCGCGTCCGAGCGGCGAACGAAATCAATCGCCGCCCGTATCTTCGGCGCCATGCTTCCCTCGCCGAAGGCATTCTCTCGGTCCATGGCCTCGGCCTCGTCGGCCGTGAGCCTCGACAACGCGCGCTGCTGGGCAGTCCCCCAGTCGGCGTAGACCGCGTCGACGTCGGTGAGGATGAGCAGCAGGTCGGCGCCGAGATCGCGCGCCAGCACCGCGGCGACGAGGTCCTTGTCGATGACGGCGTCGATTCCTTCCCAGCCGAGCGTCGCATGCCGATACACGGGCGCACCGCCGCCGCCGCAGGCGATCACCGGCGTTCCCGAGTCGATCAGCGTTCGGATCACGTCGAGCTCGCGAACGCCGAGCGGGATCGGGCTCCCGACGACACGCCGGAGGTTACCGTGTCCGTCCTTTTTGACGGCGAACCCCTCGTGCTCGAGTTCCTGCGCGCGATCTTCCGACAATGCGCGGCCGATGAACTTCGTTGGGTTGCGCAGCGCCGGGTCGTTCGGATCCACCTGGACCTGCGTGACGACAGTGGCGACGCTGCGCGCGAGCCGCGGCGCGCCGGCGTCGCGCATGAGCGCGTTCTCGAGCGACTGCTGGATCATGTACCCGATCCAGCCCGCCGTCGCCGCCACGAGCACGCCGAGCGGCAGCGGGCTGGCTTCTTCACGCGCGACCTCGTTGCGCACCATCTCCTCGCCGACCTGCGGGCCGTTGCCGTGCACGATGCACACGTTCCAGCCGTCGTGGATGAGCTCGACGATCGGCGCGAGGCTTTCGCGAGTATGTCGGAACTGGTTGTAGATCGTCGAGGGCTCGCCGGCCGGGGCCAGCGCGTTGCCGCCGAGGGCCACCACGGCCACTCGCCGCGCACGTGCCGCAAGGTCGATCATCGCCGCTTCTCCGGCGCGAGCAGTCTCCCCAGCGCATCGAAGGCGCGGCCGAATGCGACCCAATCGCCGCGCTGGAGCGCGTCCCGCATCGCGGCGTAAAGCGCGGCTGCAGAGCTCTTCATCTCCGGCGACGCGGACGCGGGCAACGCCGGCACCGGCGGCACCAAGCCAAAGGGCGGCGCCACCGACCTGGTGCTGTCGCCCGAAAACAGCGCGACGCGATTGATCGACGGCGTGCTCTGCGGCCGCAACCGATACGACGGCTGTACGAACGCGATGCCCGAGTGCACGGGGACGGCGCGCACGCGTCCGTACGAGAGTGTTCCCTCGCGCCCCGCGCTCCCGGCGCTGTCGACCGAGCGCAGGCGGTCGAGCACTCCGTTCCATCTCGGACCGAGGCCCGGCAGCGGATACCAGAGCGTCGAATCCGTCGCGCCGCCGAGTCCGATCATGAGCCCACGCAGATGGTCCGTCTCATCGACGAGCGGCAGCGCGACCGCCGTCGTACTCGCGCCGCGCAAGGCGATCGGAAGCTCGTCGCCCGCGAGGGCGCTGTCAGCGCCGTTGAGCAGCGGCACGCGGCGACCCGCGCCGGTGCCGGGACCGTACAGGCCGAACGACGTCGCGCGGGCATACAGTCCGTCCAGCGGCGGCCCGACAAGGAGTCGCAACCCGGGAGGCAGCGCCTGCCACGACGTGAACATCGACGGCAGCAGGTGGACCCACGTCGAAGCCATAGGATCGAGCACCGAGTCGCGAACGAGCACAACGTCACCGGTCGACGCCTGCACGACGGCGGTGGCGGCGTGACGCAGATAGCTCACCTCGTCAGTGCCAATCTGTACATGCCGGCTGAGCGGATAGTCCCCGGTGGCGGAGTAGAGATCCACGACCCAATAGAGCGTGTCGCCGGCGAGCACCGGTGCCACGCGACGCCCCTGAAAGAAGAACGGCGCGAAGAGATGCAGCCGGTCGCGGATGTCGCGGTGGGTGATCAGCGTCGGGTGCGGCTGCACGATGTCCCGCGACAGTATGCGCAGGTTCTGCAGCGACCACGCCGCCGTGACGCGGGCGAGAAACGTCTCGAGCGGAATGCCGGTCGTGTGCGTGAGCGAATCGGACACG
>DASQHH010000272.1:0-2356 GCA_035632195.1 Vicinamibacterales bacterium | reverse complement strand
AAGAAGCTGCTCCAGCAGTATCAGTCGGACCACCGCTTCCCCGCGCCGCCGCCCGATGCGACGCGCGGGGACGGCACAACGCTGACGCTCACGTCGCCCGCCCGCAGGGGCCTGCCGGGGAAAACCACGGATGCACTGCTGTCGCTCGTCAAGCCCGGCGACTACGTGGCGCTGCTCGCCTATATCGGACCGGATCCGGCCATTGCTGCGGCGCTGGCTGCGTTGCGCGCGGCCATCCGCGATCGGACGCGCGCGGCGACGATGCTCGGCTATGGCCCGCGATACCTTCATTCGACGGGGCAGCTGCACAAGGGCGGACCGAACTCGGGTGTCTTCGTCCTGATTTCAGCGACGCCGGCGAAGGATGTACCGATTCCGGGTCAGCCCTTTTCGTTCGCGACGCTGGAACACGCGCAGGCGCTCGGCGACTTTCAATCGCTGGACGCAACCGGGCGCCGCGCCCTCCACGTGCACCTGCCAGCGCCTGACGCGAAGGCAATCGGCCAGCTGAAGGACGCGCTGCTGGGCGCGCTGCGCTGAGAGGACGACATGCAGATCGGATTCGTTGGCCTGGGCAAGATGGGTCTCAACATGGTCACGCGCCTCGCGCGCGACGGCCATTCGATTGTCGCTTTCGACCGCAGCGCCGACGCCGTCGGCAAATCGGTCGAAGCCGGCGCGAAAGGCGCCGCCTCGCTCGAAGAGCTCGTCAAGGGCCTCGCGGCCCCGCGCGCCGTGTGGGTGATGGTCCCCGCCGGTGCTCCGACGGAATCGACGATCACGGCGCTGTCGGGGCTGCTCGCTTCAGGCGACACGATCATCGACGGCGGCAACACGAACTTCCACGACGACGTGCGCCGTGCGAAGACGCTGCTCGCGAAGAACATCCACTACATCGACGCGGGAACCAGCGGCGGCATCTGGGGCCTCAAGGAAGGCTACTGCCTGATGGTCGGCGGAGAAGTGGACGTCTGTAAACGGCTCGAGCCGATTTTCCTGACGCTTGCGCCCGCCGAAGGCTACCTCCGGGTCGGCGATTCCGGCGCGGGTCATTACGTGAAAATGATCCACAACGGGATCGAGTACGGAATGATGCAGGCCTATGCCGAGGGATTCGAGCTGATGCACGACGGATCGTATCCGCTCGACGTCGGCGCCATCGCCGCGCTCTGGAACCACGGCAGCGTCGTCCGATCGTGGCTGCTCGAGCTGTCGGCGCGCGCGCTCGCCGAGGACAAGGACCTCGCGGACCTGCAGGGCTACGTCGAGGACTCCGCCGAAGGACGCTGGACGGTCCAGGAAGGAATCGAGAAAGCGGTGCCGATGCCCGTCCTGACCGCCTCGCTGTTCACGCGATTCCGCTCGCGGCAGAACAATCCGTTTGCGGAGCGGATGCTCGCCGCGATGCGCAACCAGTTCGGCGGCCACGCCGTCAAGAAGAAGACGTGATGGCGGTCGAAGCCTCCGCGTCGCTCGTCGATAAGCTCGCCGCCGGCGAGCAGCCGCCCATCGCGGCCGAACCGGTCACCGTCGTCATCTTCGGCGGCAGCGGCGATCTTGCGCACCGCAAGCTCCTGCCGGCGCTGTACAACCTGCACGTCGACGGCGTACTGCCGCCGCGGATCGCCATCGTCGGCGCCGGACGGATGCCGGGCAGCGACGACGAGTACCGCGCGTTCGCAAGGGACGGCATCGCGCAGTTCTCGCGCCGGCCGATCGACGAACCCGCCTGGCAGACGTTCTCGCAGAACCTGTTTTCGGTCAACGTTCAGCTCGACCAGGAGCGCGGGCTCGCGCCGCTCGGTGCACGCCTCGACGTCCTCGAGCACGAGCGCGGCCTGACGGGCAACCGCATCTACTACCTGGCGGTCCCGCCCACGCTGTTCGCGCCGACCGTCGACCACCTGCAGCGCGGGAAATTCGTCCTGAAATCGGCCGACGCCCGGCCGTTCGCGCGGCTCATCGTCGAAAAGCCGATCGGCCGCGACCTCGACAGCGCGCGCGGCGTCAACGATGAGCTCGCGAGCGTCTTCGACGAGCGGCAGATTTACCGGATCGACCACTACCTCGGGAAGGAAACCGTCCAGAACATCCTCGTGCTGCGGTTCGCGAACAGCATCTTCGAACCGTTCTTCAACCAGCGCTACATCGATCACGTCCAGATCACGGTGGCCGAGGCGGAAGGCGTGGGCACGCGCGCCGGCTACTACGAGCAGGCGGGCGCGCTGCGCGACATGGTGCAGAACCATCTGCTGCAGCTGCTCGCCGCGATGGCGCTGGAGCCGCCCCGTTCGCTCGACGCCGACGTCGTGCGCGACGAGAAGCTGCACGTGTTGCAATCGCTGCGTCCGATCAC
>DASQHH010000271.1:0-2306 GCA_035632195.1 Vicinamibacterales bacterium | reverse complement strand
GATGCCGCCGCCGATGAATCCGAACAGGCGTTTGGCCTGGCGCGGGTCGTAGACGCCGTTCGCCAGCGTCCAGAACTGGCTGGTGAGCAGCAGCCCGATGAGGGCGCCCCAGACGTAGAACCCGACCGAGACCCAGACCCGTCCGGTCCGGAACAGGATCCAGAACACGACCATCACTGCGGCGAGGCCGACCTGGATGATCGGCAGTGCCCAGCGCTTCGGCAGCGCCGCGTACAGCCGCGTGTACCCGATCATGAGCAGCCCGATCAGGACGCCCTGCACGAGAATCACATAGGGAACGTTTCGCGCGCCGAGAAAGCCGATGACCTTTTCGCGCGTGAGCGGCTGGATGATGTTGTAGGCCGTCATCGCGAGGAACGAGTACAGGAACATCAGCGTCGCGGTGACGCTCTCGTCGTCGCGCAGGTCGACGAACGGTCGCAGGAGGCGGCGGAGGGCCGGACCGGACATGGATTCGGGGACGCGAGGATTATACGGTCGGCGCTATAATCCGCGCGCAATGCGACAGCTCTTCTTCGCCCTTCTGCTCGCGTCGGCAGCCGTCCCCGCCGCGGCACAGTCCCCGGGCTCCCCGAACGCCGCCTCCGACCTCGCCGCCGGCAAGCGCGTCTTCGATGCGCAGTGCGCCTGGTGCCATGGGAACGACGGCGACGGCGGCAACGGGCCGAACCTGCACGGACGTCTCACCCATGCGACCGACCTGAAGTCGATCGTCGACATCGTCACGAGCGGCATCCCGGGCACCGAGATGCCGTCGTTCCGGTCGCCGTTGACCGAGCGCAGCATCCGCCAGGCCGCCGCGTACGTGCAGTCGCTCTCCCGATCCGCGCGGCGTCCGCAGGCCGGCAACGTCCCCCACGGCAGGACCGTGTACGAGGCCAATGGGTGCGCGGGATGCCACACGATCGCAGGCGCCGGCGGGATCCTCGGCCCCGAGCTCACGAACATCGGCGCCATGCGCGGCGCGCCGTACCTGCGGGAGTCCGTCGTGAAGCCCGAAGCCGCGCATCCGGGCAATTTCATCGTCGTGCGCGCGGTGACGAACACCGGAACCGAGATTCGCGGCGTCCGGCTGAACGAAGACGCGTTCTGGATTCACGTGCGCGACGCCCGCGGCGTCCACACGCTGCAGAAGTCCGAACTCGCGTCGCTCGAGCGACAGCTCGACGCGTCGCTCATGCCCCCGTACGCCAACCGGATGTCGCCGCAGGACCTCGACGATCTCGTCGCTTATCTGAGCACGCTGCGAAGCGCGAAATGAGCAGGCTGATGAAGAGAATCCTGATCGCGTTCGTGCTGGCCGTTCCCCTCGCGGCGCAGGCGCCCGTACCGCGAGGAATCGACGCCGCGGACTGGCCGATGTATTCCGGCTCCTACCGATCCGAGCGCTTCTCCCCGCTGACGGAGATTACGCCGTCGAACGTGGCGAAGCTGCATCCGGTCTGGGTCTACCAGCCGCCGGGCGCCGGTTCGCTCGAGACGACGCCGGTCGTGGTCAACGGCATGATGTACGTCACGGCGGGACCGACCATGGTCGCGGCGCTGGATCTCAAGAGCGGCAAGTCGCTGTGGGAATGGACGCGTCCGATTCCGCCGAGCGTGCTGAACCTGGGATTCCCGCGCGTCAACCGCGGCGTTGCCGTCCTGGACAACACGGTCTTCGTCGGCACGCTCGACGGGTACTTGTTCGCGCTCGACGCGCGGGCCGGCATCGAGCGCTGGTCGGTGCACGTCGGCGACAACAAGTTCGGCCACTCCATCACCGCCGCGCCGCTCGTCGTCGGCGGCAACGTCATCGTCGGCGTCAGCGGCGGCGAGGCCGGCATCCGTGGATTCCTCGACGCGTACGACGCGAAGACCGGCCAGCTCGCATGGCGCTTCTGGACGATTCCCTCCCCCGGCGAGCCCGGCAGCGACACGTGGCCCGGCGACAGCTGGGTCCACGGCGGCGGCGCCACGTGGCTCACGGGCTCCTACGATCCCGCGCTCAACCTTATTTACTGGGGCACGGGGAATCCCGGCCCGGACTGGAACGGCGACGCCCGCATCGGCGACAACCTGTACACGTCGTCGCTCGTCGCGATCGACGCGACGACGGGCAGGGCGCGCTGGCACTTCCAGTTCACCCCGCACGACACGCACGACTGGGACGCAAACCAGATTCCGGTGCTCGTCGACGCCGAGATCAACGGCCGCATGCGCCAGCTCGTCGTGCAGGCGAACCGCAACGCGTTCTTCTACGTGCTCGATCGCGAGACCGGCGAGTACATCCTCGGCGCGCCGTA
>DASQHH010000270.1:0-3705 GCA_035632195.1 Vicinamibacterales bacterium | reverse complement strand
CGGGAGTCCCGAGAGGATCGTGATCGGATGGATGTAGCTCTCGTACAGCATCCCGAGCACGATGTAGACGACGCCAATCGCGACGAACAGCAGCAGTCCGAGGTTCTGCATCGACTGCTGGAACGTCTTCGCCGATCCCTGGAACGACGCGGTGACGGTCGCTGGCAGCACGCGCGCCGCGGTCGACTCGATCCGCGCGACGGCCGCGCCGAGCGACACGCCCGGCCGCAGGCCGAAGGAGATCGAAACCGCCGGCAGCTGTCCGACGTGATTCACGGTCTGCGGACCCACTCCTTCCTTGAACGCTGCAACGGATTCGAGCGGCACGAGCGCGCCGCTGGGCGCCTTGAATGCGATCCGTTTCAGCGAGTCGGCCGATTCCTGATACTTCCGATCGAGCTCGAGCAGCACGCGGTACTGCGATACCGCGCCGTAGATGGTCGACACCCACTCGGGGCCGAAGCCGTCGGACAGCGTGCTTTCGATGTCGCTCGCGTTCAGGCCGACTTGAGCCGCCTTGTCGCGGTCGATCACGAGATTGACCCTGGGGCTCCGCATCTCCATGTCGTCCGACACGTCCTCCACTTCGGGCAGCGTCGAGACCTGCTGCTCGAGGCGCCGCGCCCAGTCGTAGAGCTGCGACGTGTCGGCGCTCTGCACGCTCAGCGTGTAGGTGCTGTTGCCCATGTGTCCGCCGATCTGAAGGGCCGGCGGCAGGCTGACGAACGCCTGAAACCCAGGAAAATGCAGGACCTTCTGCCGGATCTCCTGCGCCACCTGCTGCGCCGGCGCCGAGCGGCTGCGGCGCGGAACGAGCTGCACGTTCACGCGCGCGGAGTTCATCGCGCCGAACCCGCCGCCGGTGCTGAGGAAGAACGTGTCGACGTTTGGATCCGCGCGGACGACATCGGCGACCTTCTTCGAATACGCGACCATGTCGTCGAAGGACGTCCCCTGCGCGGCGTGCAGGTTGATGTTGAGGGAATCGTTGTCCTGCTCGGGGATGAAGCCCTTCGGAACGACGACGAACATGGCAATCGTGCCGGCGAGCACGAGGGCGAAGACGCCGAGCATCGCCGCGCGGTACTGGAGCACGAGCGCGAGGCTCCATCGGTAGCCGCCGAACAGGCGCTGAAACGCGCGCTCCATGAACCGTCCGACACCGCGCTCGGCGTGCAGCGACGCGAGACGCAGGAACCGGCTGCACAGCATCGGCGTCAGCGTGATCGACACGATGCCCGAGATCAGGATCGCCACGGTGATCGTCACCGCGAATTCGCGGAAGATGCGGCCGAGAATGCCGCCCATGAAGAGAATCGGGATGAAGACGGCGGCCAGCGACGCGGTCATCGACAGGATGGTGAACGCGATCTCCTTCGACCCCTCCAGTGCGGCCTGGACGGCGGTCCGTCCCTGCTCCATATGGCGCACGATGTTCTCGAGCATCACGATCGCGTCGTCCACGACGAAGCCGATCGAAAGGATCAGCGCCATCATCGACAGATTGTCGAGGCTGTAGCCCAGCACCTCCATCACCGCAAAGGTCCCGAGGATCGAGAACGGCAGGGCGAGTGCCGGGATGATCGTCGCGGATCCGTTGTGCAGGAAGAGGAAGATGACGGCGACGACCAGAGCCAGCGTCACCAGCATCGTCACCTGGATGTCGCCGAACGCCTCGCGGATGTTCTTCGATCGATCGCCCCGAATCGTGAGATGCGCGGAGGGCGGCAGCTCCGTCCGGAACGACGGCAGCAGCTTGCGGATGGAGTCGGTGACCTCGATGGTGTTGCTGCCGGGCTGCCGCATGACCGACAGGCTGATGGCGCGCTGTGCGCCGTCCTTCGTATACAGCCACGACACGTTCTTGTTGTCCTCGACGTCGTCGATGACGTTGGCGAGCTGATCGAGCCGGACGGGGGCCCCGTCGCGGTAGGTGACGACCAGCGGCTTGAAGGCGTCTGCGTTCATCAGCTGCCCGGCGGCTTTGATGTTGTAGGTCGCGTCCCGCCCGAACAGCTGTCCCGTCGGCATGTTGACGTTCCAGTTTCTGAGCGCGGTGCTGATTTCGTTCAGGCCGATACCCGCATCATGGAGCTTGTCCGGATCGGCCTGGACGCGGACGGCGTACTTCGCCGCGCCCATGACCTGCACCTGGGACACGCCGCTCACCATCGAGATGCGCGGCGCGATGAGCGTTTCCGCGTAGTCGTCGAGCGTCGGCAGCGGCAGCGTCTCGGACGTCAGTCCCAGCCACATGATCGGCGAATCGGCGGGATTGAACTTCCGGAACGACGGCGGCGACGGCATGCCCGCCGGCAGCAGCGGCATCACGGCCGAGATCGCCGTCTCGACGTCGACGGCGGCGCTGTCGATGTCGCGATCCAGATCGAACTGCATGGTGACGCTGCTGCTGCCCGCCGAGCTCGATGAAGTCATTTCGTCGAGGCCGGCGATCGTCGTGAACTGGCGCTCCAGGGGACTCGCCACTGCGCTGGCCATGGTCCCGGGATCGCCGCCGGGGAGACCGGCGCGGACGCTCAGGGTCGGGAAGTCGACGCTCGGGAGATCACTGACAGGCAGCGCGCGATAGGCAACGATGCCGAACCCCGCGATGCCGAGCATGCAGAGGCTCGTCGCGATCGGCCGGCGAATGCAGATGGCGGAGACGTTCACATCCCATCGTAAACACGTTGTTTTGCACAAAGTGTCACGTGGTGTCGCTCAGGCTCAGCTTCGCCGCTGGGCGACGGGGATCACGAACTTCTCGGCGGTATGCGTTTCGGAGAACGCGACGACCTTGACGTCGACGAGACCGGCCGCCTTGCCTGCGTCCATCACCGCTCGCTCGGAGATCTCCGGGCGGCCCTTCGGACGGACGACCCAGAGCGCGCCGTTCTGCTTCATCGCGGTCTTGAGCACGCCGAGGCGCGACAGCTCCTTCGCCGTCATCGCGCCGAAGAAGATCGCGTCGCTGTCCTTCACCGCTTTACCGATGACGACTTCGTCAGCCGCGCCGCGCAGCTCTTTGATGAAATCCGGCTCACCGAGGGCGATGACGGAAACGCGGAAGTCAGGCTTGATGCCGAGCTTTTCGAGGCGCGTATGATGTGAGTAATCGCGCTCGGCCCGCTTCGCTCGCTTCTGTTCAGCCATTCGATCCTCTCGTGGCAACGAGCAGCGCACGCCGCTTTGCTTCAGGGAACCGTTCGATCGCGTACCGCACGGTGGTCCTCGGAATGGACGGGCCGTTCGCGCGCAGGTATTGCTCCAGGCGCGGCGCATCCTGCTTTCCTGCTTCACGCAGCATCCAGCCGACCGCTTTCTGAATCAGGTCCTCGCGGTCGCGGTGAAGCGTCCGCGCCACGCTGTAAATGATGTCGAACGCGGCGCCCTTTCGGGCGAGCCCGATCAACCCGACCGCCGATGCGCGCCGCACCCACATGTTCCGGTCGCGGGTCCAGGCGCGCATGCCGCTCGCAAGCGTGGGATGCATGACGAGCAGCGGCCCGATGAGGATGCCGCAAATGGCGTCGGTCGTCGCCCAGTTCGCGGAATGGTTGCCGCCCAGCCAGCGCTTCCACGCCGGAAGCAGCCGCGGTGAAAACTCGCGCCGGTATCGCGCGACGACCTCGACGCCGACGCATTTCGCCTCGAGATGCCGATCCCGGATCAGAAGGGTCGCAAACGCCATCGCGTCGTCGATCG
>DASQHH010000269.1:0-2267 GCA_035632195.1 Vicinamibacterales bacterium | reverse complement strand
CGGAGAAGGGGTCGTCGAGGTCAAGGCGACCAACGGCGATACGCACCTCGGCGGCGACAATCTCGACCAGCGGATCATCGACTGGATCGTTGCGGAGTTCAGGAAGAGCGACGGCATCGATCTCAGCAAGGATCGGATGGCCCTCCAGCGGCTCAAGGAGTCGGCGGAGAAGGCCAAGATGGAGCTGTCCACGGTGATGGAGACCGACATCAACCTGCCGTTCATCACCGCGGACCAGAGCGGGCCGAAGCACCTGCAGATGAAGCTGACGCGCGCGAAGTTCGAGCAGCTCGTCGACGATCTGCTGCAGAAGACGGTGGGGCCGACCAAGCAGGCGCTCGCCGACGCGGGCGTCGATCCGTCGAAGATCGACGAGGTCGTGCTCGTCGGCGGCTCGACGCGCATCCCCAAGGTCCAGCAGATCGTGAAGGAGCTGTTCAAGAAGGACCCGCACAAGGGCGTCAATCCCGACGAAGTGGTCGCCGTCGGCGCGGCGGTGCAGGCCGGCGTACTCGCCGGCGACGTCAAGGACCTGCTGCTGCTCGACGTCACGCCGCTGTCGCTCGGCATCGAAACGATGGGCGGCGTGATGACGACGCTGATTCCACGCAACACGACGATTCCGACGCGCAAGAGCGAGATCTTCTCCACGGCCTCCGACAGCCAGACGAGCGTCGAGGTCCACGTGCTGCAGGGCGAGCGTTCGATGGCGCGCGACAACCGCACGCTCGGCAAGTTCCACCTGATCGGCCTTCCGCCTGCGCCGCGCGGCGTGCCGCAGATCGAAGTCACGTTCGACATCGACGCCAACGGCATCGTCAACGTGCAGGCCAAGGACCTCGGCACCGGCAAGGAGCAGAAGATCACCATCACGGCATCGAGCGGCCTGAGCAAGGACGAAGTCGGCCGGATGATGAAGGAGGCGGAGTCGCACGCCGACGAGGACAAGAAGCGACGCGACGAGATCGAGCTGCGCAACCGGGCCGATCAGGCGGTCTACGGCGCCGAGCGCGTGCTCAAGGACATGGGCGACAAGGTCAGCGCGTCCGACAAGTCCGCGATCGAGTCCGCTATCGAGGCGCTCAAGAAGGCGAACGAGGGCGGCGACGCCGGCGCGATCCAGAAGGCGCTGGATCAGCTGACGCAGGCGCAGCACAAGGCGGCGGAAGCGATGTACCGGCAGCAGGCGCCCGGGGCCGGGCAGTCGGGACCGTCGGGCCAGCCGGGCTCTTCGACGGGCGCGGGGCAGCCATCGGGCGATCAGAAATCGGGTGACGTCATCGACGCGGAGGTCGTCGACGAAGGCAAATCGTAACGCATGGACTTTTACATTGTCCTCGGGCTGGAACGCGGCGCGACGCTGAACGACATCAAACGCGCGTACAAGAGGCTGGCGCGGAAGTTCCACCCGGACATCAATCCGGGCGACCGCATGGCGGCGGCGCACTTCCGCGAAATTGCCGAAGCGTACGAGACGCTCAGCGATCCGGATCGCCGACGCCGGTACGATTCGACGGGCCTGGCCGTGGAGAGCGGCGCGGGCGCCACCTACGGGTTCGAGGGCTTTGATTTCTCCGTCCGCGTCAGCGGGGAAGAGGCATCGACGTTCGGCGATCTGTTCGCCGACGTCTTCCAGCGCGAGGCGCGGCGTCCACCGACGTTCGAGCGCGGTGCCGACCTTCACCAGACGCTGACCGTCCGGTTCGAGGACGCCATGCGCGGCGGACAGTTTCAGATCCTCGTGACGCGGCAGGAGCACTGCCGGATGTGCACGGTCGACGGCCGTCCGCAGGCGCCTGAGCTGCGGTGTCCGCATTGCCAGGGCAGCGGGTCGGTGCGCTCGGCGCGCGGCCACATGGTCTTCTCGCGGGCCTGCACCCAATGCGGCGGGCTCGGACGCGTCCGCCAGGCGCGCTGTCCGACGTGCGGAGGCCAGCAGGTGGAAGTGCGGACCGAGCCGCTGACCATCAATGTGCCACCCGGGCTCGGCGATGGCGCCCGCATCCGCATCGCCGGCAAGGGTCACGCCGGCCGGAACGGTGGGGAGAGCGGCGATCTCTATATCTCGATCCACGTGGAACCACATCCGCTGTTCCGGCGCGAAGGCGACGATCTCTACGTCACCGTCCCGATCGCGCTGCACGAAGCGGCGCTGAGCGCCAAGATCGAAGTGCCGTCGCCGGATGGACCGACCCGGCTGCGCGTGCCGCCAGGGACGCAATCGGGTCAGCGGTTCCACCTGCGCGAACGCGGCGCGCCGTGGGCGG
>DASQHH010000268.1:0-5597 GCA_035632195.1 Vicinamibacterales bacterium | reverse complement strand
TCTACGACGCCACCGGCGTCCGGCTGCGGCGCGTGCCGTTCCGCAGCCAGACCGTCGTCGCCGAGATCGCCGAGGTGGAGGTGAATCGCCGGACGGGCCATGTGTGGGTGAAGCGCCTGGTGTGCGCGCACGACTGCGGGCTGGTGATCAATCCGCAGGCGCTGACCCACGCGATCGAAGGCGCGATGCTGCACGCGCTGAGCCGCGCGCTGTACGAGGAAACGAAGTTCGACGGCGAAAAGACGACGGGCGTGGATTGGATCACGCACCCGTCGCTGCGGCACGCCGACACGCCGGAGCAGATCGACGTCGTCCTCGTCAACGGGGATCCGAATCCGCAGCGGCCCGACCTGCCGATGTACGGCGCGGGCGAGGCGTCGTGCAAGCCGATGATCGCGGCGGTCGCGAATGCGATCTACGACGCCACCGGCGTCCGGCTGCGGCGCGTGCCGTTCCGCAGCGAGCGGGTCCTGGCCGCGTTGAAGGCTGCGGGGGTGTAGACGAGCCGCGACGTTCGCGGTTCGTCGTTCGACGTTCGACGTTCGTGTCTTGTCAGACCGCGAGAAGGTTGAGCGATCGCCGCTGACGGGAGTCCGCGAGCGCCGCTACGCCGGCATCGAACGTGGTCAGCATGCCCCTTCGGTGAAGCGCCAGCCCGAAGAGGTACGCATCGGTCGTCTGCTGGTGACTCGCGACGCGTCCGCCAAACGGTGCAACGGCGTCCGCGAACGTGAGATCGTCCCTCCAGAACAGGTGGCGCGGGTGCTTCAGGTTGGCGGCCAGGACTTCGGCCGCCCGCCCCACCGACGGCGCGTCGGGAAAGACGCGCGGATTGCTGCTGATGCGCACGAAGCCCGCCTGCGTGAGCGGACATGTGGCCCATCGATCCTGAAGCGACTGGAACCATTTGCGCGCGGCGGCATGCTGCTCGTGGTTGGTCCAGAAGAGCGCCACGAGGACGTTGATGTCGACCAGCTGCACGGTCACGGGAAGTCGGCCAGGGCTTCCTTGACCTTCCGCGCGCTGATGACCGGCGCGCCCTTCGGCGGATCGAAGACGACGAGCCCGGCCTCCTCGCGGACGGGCGGCGCGACGCTCAGGCCGCGCCGCGCGAGATCGGACACGGCCTTGCCAAGCGACACGTTCAACAGCTCGGCCCGCCGCGCCGCCTCCTCCATCACGTCATCATCCAGCGTCAGCGTCGTCCTCACGGCCAAATGATGCGATAGATGCAGATTGATGTCAAATGACACAATTGATGTGTATGCAGGTTTGATGCGCCGTGTCTCCAGGGTCGAGTGCGCCCGTCGCGATCAGTTCCGGTGGTCGGGCGACATCTTCCTCGCCGAGCGATCGACGCCGCGGTAGCCGATTCGGCTCTCACAGATCGAACAGACCGCGCGCAATGGAGTGTGCGAGAACGCCCAGTGTGCGCGTCAGAGGAAGCCTGACATCGCCGTACCGGGCCTGACTCACGCCTTGAGTCACGGGTGCATTTCTTGCACACCCGCGGGTTATGCCTTCTGGAGGACACGAAACGGTCCTCTTCGTCGACGACGATGACGCGGTACGACGGTTCGCGAGCCGCATGCTCGGACTTCGCGGGTACCGGGTGCTCGAAGCCGCGTCCGGCGCTGCAGCCGTCGCCGCGCTCAGCGCCGCCGGAAGCGTGGACATCGTCGTGACGGACATCATCATGCCCGGCCAGACCGGCGATCAGCTGGCCGCCCAGCTGCGGCAGGCGCATCCGGGCCTCAAGGTGTTGTTCATCTCCGGATACAACGACGCGCCGCTCGCCGGGAAGCTCGGCGATCCGCACGCGTTCCTCTCGAAGCCTTTCAGCGCCGACGCGCTGGAACGAACCGTCCGAGCCGTTCTCGAGGGACAGGATCTGTGTGAGGAGTGACGAACGCCTTCGTCGCTGGACGCTCGTCGCGTGCGCGGTCTTGCTCGTCCTGGCGGTCGCTCCGTATGCGCCTCCGCTCGCGCCTCACCGCTGGCCCAATCCCTGGCGCCTGTGGTGCATCGCGCTCGTCGCCCTCGGCGAAGGAATCCTGTTCCTCAAGGCAGCCGGGAGGCAGGCGCTGCAGCGCCGGCTGCGTCAGTCGGTCGCGCTCCTGGGAACCGCGCTCGTCCTGGTCGCCGTCTCGGATGTGCTCGTCATCCTGATGCGGCTGCCGACGACGGGGCCGGCGCTGTCCCATGTCAACGACGTCCTGGAGTTCGGCTACACCTTTGCCGGGCTCGCGGCGCTCTTCTGGATCCCGCTCGCACCGAATTCGCCCTACGGCCGCTGGCTCGTGGCGGTCGACATCACCATCGCGGTGAGCGGAATGGCGCTCGTGCTGTTCGTGACGACGACGCTCGTCGGCCTCGCGTCGGCGCAGGCCAGCGAGCAGTCGCGAATCATCCAGTACGGGATCGTCAACGCGGGCAATTTCGTCGCCCTCAATCTCCTCCTCGTTCGCGGCCCGGCGCAGCCCGTTCGCAAGGCGATTCTCTTCCTCGCATCGAGTGTCGTGCTCGAAACGGTGTACTGGGTGATCGTCCAGCTCAATCTCGCCGGTTTCAGACCAGACATGCGCCTGCTCGACGTCGTCTTTGCGATCGACCAGGTCTGCTACGCGAACGCGGCTCTCGTGTTCCTCTCTGCCCCGCTCTCCGAGCGCCGCGAGCCCCTTCTGCCCGAATGGGCCCGGGCCGTCAATCCGCTCCCGGCCATCGCGGTCGCCGCCGCCGGAGGGCTCCTCGTGTTCGAGATCATCTCCGGCCACACGCGGGGCTCGACGGTTCTGACACTGGGCGTGGTGGCGCTCTCGCAGCTGCTGGTCGTGCGCGTGTTGATTGCGTCGCACGATCGAGCGACCCTGGTCCGGCACGAGCACGAGCTCGCGCAGCGGCTGCTCGGCGACCGCGTGCATGCGCTTCGGCACCTGGCCGGCGGCATTGCGCACGAGTTCAACAATCTGATGACGGTCGTCGTCGGCAACTCCGAGCTGGCGCTCGAACGCGCAGCGCAGGACCGCCAGCTTTCGAGCGACCTGCAGGAAATCCACCGAGCCGGCGAGCGGGCGTCGACCCTCACGTCGAGGCTCCTGATCTACGCCGGGGGCAGGCCCGCGCGACGCGAGCCGCTGGATCTGTCCCGCGTCCTGATCGAGTTACGGCCGCTGGTTCAGGACGCGGTCGGCAGCGGTGTCGCCGTCGAGTACGATCTGCAGCGGGACACCCGGCTTGTCCTGGCGAACCGCGGCCAGGTCGAGCAGGCTGTGCTCCATCTTGCGGCGAATGCCAGGACGGCGATGGCCGGCGCCGGGCGTCTGACCGTCGGTCTGCACGAGGAAGCGTCTGGCGCTCCACTGATGGGAACGATTCTGCCGATGCCATCCGGCCCGCAGGCGGTGGTCACCGTCGCCGACGAAGGCATGGGGATGGATGCGCAGACGATCGAACGCGCGTTCGATCCGTTCTACACGAGCCAGTCGCGCGCGGTTGCGACGGGCCTCGGACTGTCGGTCGTCCACGGCACGATGGCGGCGCATGAGGGCGGCATTGCCGTTCAGAGCACGCTCGGAATCGGAACGACGGTTCGCCTGGCTTTTCCGAGCGGCCTGACTGGGATTCCCCAAGCCTGACTACCGCGCGACAGCGAGCCGTTCTGCGCGTCACCGCACCCGCGGGCCGCCGTGGTGGGCTCTTCGGGTGACGCGCCAGATGTCGAGAACGCCGCTCGTTTGCCTGAGATTGGCGTTGCCCTCCGGCAGTGCGATGCGCTCGTCGACAACGATGGGGCTGTTCCAGTGGCCGCTGCCGCACGCGAGTGTCGTGACGAGACGGCCGGTGCCGGGATCGTACACGCGCAGCGCCCCGGCCGGACTGTAGACATAGAGCAGTCCACCGGCGACGACCGGACTTGTCCCGCCGTTCGGAACGCGCCACAGCTGGCGGAGCAGCCCGGCGCTGTCGCCCCCTGCCCCCCGGTCCAGGAGCCAGGCGGCGGTCGCGCCGGCGTCCGCCGTGAACAGCGTCGTGACGCCGCCGTCGCGTACGACGGCGGGCGCCGTATACAGTCGATCGCCCGACGGCGTCGACACGGTCTGCGCTTCACCGCCCGGCGCGAAGCCGCGCATGCGCTGCCGGCTGAGAAGGCGGATGGCACCGTCCTTTCCGCCCTGCGCGATGAGATCGCCGTCGAGCAGCGCCGGCGACGTGGATCCGAGATCGAGATCGGCAGCCTCGAGCGCGTCGGTGTTCGCCGGCGTGTAGGCGCCGAGCAGCTGCGTCGCGTCCGGATTCAGCTCCAGCGCCGCGTCGCCCCAGGACGTCCTGCCGTCCCAGCGGCCGTTGCCGGTGGCGACGAGGATGTTGCCGGTGGCCGTGTCGATGACGGCCCCCGCGCGCCCCCACATCGCGGAGCGCGTCTGCGGGCACGTGTTCGGATCGATGATGCCGGGCCGATCGCTGCAGAGCGAATTCCAGACGTGCTGGATCTGGCCGCTGCCCGCGTCGAGGATGACGATGTGTCCCTGGTATGGCGGCGCGTCTCCGCTGTAGCCGCCGGTGGTGGCGTAGACGCGGCCGTTGAGGACGTTCAACGGCGAGTCCATCTTCTCCCGCTGGGGCAGCATCGTGATCGGCGTGCTCCACACCACGTGCCCATCGTCCACGGCGAGCTTCTGGATGCGGCCGTCAGGCGACGCCGCGTAGATGTTCTGCCTGTCGGCGTCGGCGGCGGGGGTGGTGTTGGTGATTTGCGCGGAGCCGGCCCACGACGAATATCCCGACGGCGTGAATTCCCAGAGCACCGATCCGTCGTCGGCATCGATCGCGATGGTCTTGCCGTACGTCGTCGTCACGAAGAAGACGTCGTACATCTCGCCATGGACCGTCACATTCGCCAGATAGATTGGCGACGCGTCGACGGTGCCGTCGAGCGGCACCTTCTGCTTCACGGCCGCGGAGATGTTTCCGGCGTCGATGCCGGTTGGAGCGGTGGACGCGTTCGAGCGGCCGGCATCGTATCCGAAGCGCGGCCAGTCCGAGGGCGCGGCGGCGGATTGCGCCGCAGCAATGGCGAGGCAGCACGCGAGCAGCCGCAGCATGGTTCTGTTCTAACACGTCACGGACGTGTCCAGATCGTCTCCTTCAATCGGGAGACTGTGGCACAGGGTTACAATCCGCGCGAACGTTCATCACGAACATTTGGAAATCACGCACGGCATTCCCGCGCGATTCACGATCCATCGCCGCCTGGGCGCGGGCGGGTTTGGAGTCGTGTACGAAGCGTACGACCGCGATCGCGACACGGTCGTCGCCCTGAAAGAGCTCGCCCGCAGCGAGCCGACGGCGCTGTATCGCTTCAAACAGGAATTCCGGCGGCTGTCCGATCTCGCCCATCCGAATCTCGTCACGCTCTACGAACTGATCGCGCACGAGGATCAGTGGCTGCTCGCCATGGAGCTGATTCGCGGCGTGAACTTCCTCGACCACGTGGCGATGGTCCGCCACGGCGACGGCCTCAGCTCGTCGCCGGACTGGCCGCTCGACGGAGCGAGCGCCCCGACCGTGAGCGTGTCGGTCGCGCGATCGTCGTCTTC
>DASQHH010000267.1:0-2507 GCA_035632195.1 Vicinamibacterales bacterium | reverse complement strand
GGCAACGACCGCATGTCGACAACAAGGTCGTGATAGCCGAACGACGTGCCGCGCTCCGTCACGAACACGCGCGCGTTGCCGGCGTCGGCCACTTTCGCGACGGCATGCTTCATGTCGGAAGGCGCCAAAAACTGCGCTTTTTTGAGGTTGACGGCGGCTCCGGTCCGGGCGGCCGCGACGATGAGATCCGTCTGGCGCGCCAGAAACGCGGGAATCTGCAGCACGTCGGCGACCTCCGCCGCGGGCGCCGCCTGCGACGGTTCGTGAACGTCGGTGAGGACGTGCACGCTGTGTCGGGACTTGACGGCGGCGAGGACGCGAAGCCCTTCCTTCAGTCCCGGCCCGCGAAAGGACTTGCCGGACGTCCGGTTCGCTTTGTCGAACGAAGCCTTGAAGATGTACGGAACGCCGACGCGCCGTGCGATCGCGGCAATCTGTCCGGCCAGATCGATTGCGTGGGGTTCGCTCTCGATGACGCAAGGACCGGCAATCAGGACCAGCGGAGCACCGCCGCCGATGATCAGGCCGCCAATCTTGACCGGTGTCACACCGACATTATGTCCTACGCCACCGATTCCGCGGTGCGCGGCACGTGTGCAGTCTTGTGCTGGTACGCGGCGGTGACGAATGCGGCGAACAGCGGGTGCGGGCGCGTGGGCTTCGATTTGAACTCGGGGTGGAACTGCACCGCGAGGTACCACGGATGGCCGGGCAGTTCCGCGATCTCGACGAACTTGCCGTCTGGCGAGCGGCCTGAGATGCGGAGGCCGTGCTCGTTCAGCGTCTTCTCGTAGAGACAGTTGAATTCGTAGCGGTGACGATGGCGTTCGTGGATGAGCGACTGGCCGTACACGCGCTGAGCGAGCGACCCCGGCGCGAGTTCGCACGCGTAACTGCCGAGGCGCATCGTGCCGCCGAGGTCGTCGACGCCGAGCAGGTCGCGCAGCTTGTAGATCACCTTCGTCGACGTCTCCGGATTGCACTCCGTCGAATCGGCATCCGCGAGTCCCGCGACATTGCGCGCGTACTCGACGGTCGCCCACTGGAAGCCGTAGCAGATGCCGAAGTACGGGATGCGATCTTCCCGCGCGTACTGCGCCGCCGCCATCATGCCGCGCGTCCCGCGGTTGCCGAACCCGCCGGGCACGAGGATCCCCTCGGCGCCTTGAAGCAGCGACATGCCGTCCGGCTCTTCCAGCGCTTCGGCTTCGATCCACTTGATGTTGACTTTGACACGGTTGGCAAAGCCGCCGTGGTACAGCGCCTCGTTGAGACTCTTGTACGAGTCCTCGTAGCCGACATACTTGCCGACCACGTGGATCGTGAGCTCGTCGACCGGGTTCTTGATCCTCCCGACCAGATCCTCCCACGACTGCATCCGGCGCTCGGTCTGAGGCAGATGCAGGTACTTCAAGACGATCCGGTCGAGGCCCTCCGCCGCGAGCACGAGCGGCACCTCGTAAATCGTCGCCACGTCCTTGGCCGTGATGACCGCTTCCTCGTCGACGTCGCAGAACAGCGCGATCTTGCGCTTGATGTCGGAATCGAGGAACCGATCGGTGCGGCAGAGCAGGATGTCGGGCTGGATTCCGATGGAGCGGAGGTCGCGGACACTGTGCTGCGTCGGCTTCGTCTTCAGCTCGCCTGCTGTTCCGATGAACGGCACGAGCGTCAGGTGGACGTACAGCGAGTTGTCGCGGCCGACGTCCTGGCGGAACTGCCGGATCGCTTCGAGGAACGGCAGACTCTCGATGTCGCCGACCGTGCCGCCGATTTCGACGAGCACGATGTCGACGTCCTTGGAGACCGCGCGGATCGCTTCTTTGATTTCGTTCGTGATGTGCGGGATGACCTGAACGGTGCGTCCCAGGTAGTCGCCGCGCCGCTCCTTCTGGATGACCGTCTGGTAAATCTTCCCCGTCGTCCAGTTGGAGTTCTTCGTCGTGAGTGTGTTGGTGAACCGCTCGTAGTGGCCCAGGTCGAGGTCGGTCTCCGCACCGTCGTCCGTGACGTACACCTCGCCGTGCTGGTACGGGCTCATGGTGCCGGGGTCGACATTGATGTAGGGATCGAACTTCTGCATGGTCACTTTGTAGCCGTGACCCTCGAGCAGCGCCCCGATCGACGCCGCCGCGAGTCCCTTGCCGAGCGACGACACCACGCCGCCAGTGACGAAGATGTATTTCGGAGTCCGTTCCATGAATCCTCAGCGCCCGGCTCAATGCCGGGCTGTTAGCTGACGTTTGGCACCGCGAGCAGACGGCGCACCTGTTCCAGATCCTCTGGCGTGTTCACCTCGAACGATTCGAACTGCGTTTCAATGCACTTGATACGAATGCCGTGTTCCAGGGCGCGCAGCTGTTCGAGCGCCTCCGCCCGTTCGAGCGGCGTCTGCTCGAGGCCGGCCAGCACCATGAGGGTGCTGCGGCGATACGCGTAGAGGCCGATATGTCTGAACAGCGGAGGCCAGCCCCCCCGCGGGTCGCGCATGTGGGGGATCGGCGCCC
>DASQHH010000266.1:0-1801 GCA_035632195.1 Vicinamibacterales bacterium | reverse complement strand
GCCTGACCAGGCGCTGCGCTACACGCCGGGCGGCGTCGCGGGCACGTCCGGCGCGGACGCCGCGCGTCCGACCGGCGACGGGTCCGGCGCGCACGGACAGGCCGTGTGGGTGCTGCGCGACGGACGGCCCACCCGCGTGCCGGTGACGATTGGCCTCGACGATGACACGAACGCCGAAGTGACCGCGGGCAGCCTCAAGGCCGGCGATCAGGTGATTGTGTCGGAGGAAACGACAGGCTCGGGCGGAGGCCGGCAGGGCCAGGCGCCGCGCCTCCGGTTCTGATCGCGATGGCCGGCATCGTCATCGACGTCCGCAATCTCGTACGCACGTACCACGTGGGCGACGTCGACATCCACGCCCTCAACGGCGTCACGTTCACCATCGAGCGCGGCGAATTCGTCGCCATCGTCGGCTCCTCGGGGTCCGGCAAGTCGACGCTGATGGCGATTCTCGGGTGTCTCGATCGGCCGACGACCGGCGAGTACCTTTTCGAGGGGATCGACATCGCCCGGGCCAGCGAGCCCGACCTGGCGAAGCTGCGCGGCGAGCGCCTCGGCTTCGTGTTCCAGAGCTTCAACCTGCTGCCGAGGACGAGCGCGGTCGACAACGTCGCGCTCCCGCTCTTCTACGACCCCGAGGCGCCTGCGTCCAAGAGTGCGCGGCTGGGGCGCGCGAGCGCCGCGCTGGCGCTGGTCGGCCTCGCGGACCGCGAGCAGAACACTCCGGCGCAGCTCTCCGGCGGTCAGCAGCAGCGCGTCGCCGTCGCCCGCGCGTTGATTAACTCGCCGAGCGTGCTGTTCGCCGACGAGCCGACCGGCAACCTCGACACGCGCACGTCGCACGACATCATGTCGCTGTTCACGTCGCTCAACCGCGAGCGCGGCGTCACCATCGTGCTCGTGACCCACGAGCCCGACATCGCCGCGTATGCCGATCGCGTCATCACGGTGCGCGACGGCGTCATCGTCTCCGACGAGCGAAAATACTCGACCATCAAGCAGCCCATCGACCACGCGGCCGAAGTCATCCCGCCGCTCCCGCGCGGGGGGAATGGCGCCGCGGCCGGCGCGGCCGCGGCGCGGAGGCGCACGTACGCGTTCGCGCGCATGATCGCCGCCGCCGCGGTCCAGGCCATCCTGCGCAACAAGCTGCGCTCGGCGTTGACGATGCTCGGCGTGTTCATTGGCGTCGCGGCGCTCATCGCGATGGTCGCCGTCGGCCAGGGTGCGAATGCCGCGGTGCGGCAACAGATCGAAAGCCTCGGCACGAACCTGATCGTCGTCGTTCCGGGCGCGACGACCAGCGGCGGCGTGCGCGCCGGGTTCGGCAGCGCGTCGACGCTCACGGTATCCGACGCCGACGCCATTCGCCACGACACCGCCATCAGCGCGGTGGCTTACCTCACGCGCCAGACCGGCCAGGTCCAGTATTCCGACAAGAACTGGACGACCGCCATCCAGGGCGTCTCGCCGTCGTATCCGGCGATCACCAACTGGCAGATCGCGGCAGGCCGCGGCTTTACCGATCAGGACGAAGACGGTGCCGCGCTCGTGGCTATCGTCGGGCAGAGCGTCTCCCGGCAGCTGTTCGGTGCGTCGGCGAATCCGGTCGGGGCGACGATGAACGTCAAAGGTTCGCCGATGCGCGTGATTGGCGTGCTCGGGAGCAAGGGACAGACCTCATTCGGCCAGGATCAGGACGACGTCGTGATGATTCCGTTCACGACGGCAGAACGGAAGGTGCTCGGCGTCACGGCGCCGCCGGCGCAAGCGGCCGCGGCCGGATCGGCCGAATCGCAGT
>DASQHH010000265.1:0-10604 GCA_035632195.1 Vicinamibacterales bacterium | reverse complement strand
GCGTCCTCAATCAGTACGGCGTCAGTGTCGGACAGTCGATCGGCCAGCATTTCGTCATTGCCTCGACGGTCAAGCTCCTGCGGGCGGCGGACTCGAAACTCGAGTTCGATGCGGCGGCGATGTTCAGTTACGGCATCCTGCGGGTGGGCGCAACCGTGCGCAACCTGCGGCAGGCCTCGCTGACGACCGATGCCGGTAACCTGCTGCAACTGGAGCGGCAAACCCGCGTCGGGGCAGCAGTGACGGGAAGTACGAAGGGGGAAATCGAGACCGCAACGGCGTCCTTTGACGTCGATTTGCGGACGACTCATACGTTTTGGGGAGAGGAGCGTCGAGTCGCGGGCGGCGGGGAGATATGGACGAAAGGGCGGAAGTTTGGCTTTCGGGGCGGCCTCAGCGCCAATACCGTCGACGACACAACGGCGCGCAGCGCGGGCGTCAGCGTGGCGTGGCACCGCGGCGTGTACCTGGAAGGCCAATTGACCGGAGGGTCGGATATCTCTCGGAAAGGCTGGGGCTCGGGACTGCGGTTGACGTTCTAGGTCAACCATTGACAATTTTTGTCAATTCCTTTAGTTTTCTTCTCTCACATTCATGCCAGTCCGCATAGGCGAACTTCTCCTCAAGGAGAAGCGCATTACTGCCGAGCAGCTGCAGCAGGCGCTCACGGCTCAGAAGGCCAACGGCGGCAAGCTCGGGTTCAATCTCGTCAAGCTCGGCTTCGTCAAAGATGAAGAAATCACGGCGCTGCTCAGCAAGCAGTACGGCGTGCCGTCGATCAACCTGGCGCAGTTCGAAATCGACCCGGCGGTCATCAAACTGATCCCTTCCGAGACCGCCAACAAGTATCAGATCGTGCCGCTCTCGCGCGCGGGCGCGACGCTCACAATTGCGATGACGGACCCGACCAACGTCTTCGCGATGGACGACATCAAGTTCATGACCGGCTACAACGTCGAGCCGGTCGTGGCGTCGGAAACGGCGGTCACCGACGCGATCACGAAGTACTATCCGGCGGCGCCGGCCGGGGCCAAGCCGCCGCCGAAGAAGTCGGAGCCGGCGGCGCCGACCGGGCCGCAGGTGTCCGCGCTGGAGATGGCGAGCAAGGGGCTCGAGGAACTCCAGCAGATGGACGCCGACGGCGGGGACGTCGAGGTCCTCGAGGAGCTGCAGGAGATCAGCGCGGACGCGCTCGCCAAGGCCGGCGAAGATGCGCCCGTCGTTCGCCTCGTCAACGTGGTGTTGATGTCGGCGATTCAGAAGGGTGCGAGCGACATCCACATCGAGCCCTACGAAAAGGAGCTCCGGGTCCGGTACCGCATCGACGGGATTCTCTACAACATCATGAATCCGCCGATGAAGTATCGCGATGCGATCTCGTCGCGCGTCAAGATCATGTCCAAGCTGGACATCGCCGAAAAGCGCCTTCCGCAGGACGGCCGCATCAAGATCCGCTTCAATGAGAGCGGCATTCAGAAGGAAATCGACTTCCGCGTGTCCATCTTGCCGACGCTGTTCGGCGAGAAGATCGTCATGCGTCTGCTCGACAAGGACAAGCTGATGCTCGACATGACGAAGCTCGGCTTCGAGCAGGAGTCGCTGACGAAATTCGAAGAGGCGATTCTTCGGCCGTGGGGCATGGTGCTCGTCACGGGTCCGACGGGCAGCGGCAAGACCAACACGCTCTATTCGTCAATCTCCAAGGTCAACACACCCGAAACCAACATCATGACGGCCGAGGACCCGGTGGAGTTCAACCTGGTCGGCGTCAACCAGGTGAACGTCAAGGAGAGCATCGGCCTGAACTTCGCGGCGGCGCTGCGCTCGTTCCTGCGCCAGGACCCGAACATCATCCTGGTCGGCGAGATTCGAGACTTCGAGACGGCGGAAATCGCCGTCAAGGCCGCGCTCACCGGACACCTGGTGCTGTCGACGCTGCACACGAACGACGCGCCGAGCACCATCAACCGACTGATGAACATGGGCATCGAGCCGTTCCTCGTGGCGAGCTCGGTCCATCTCATTTGCGCGCAGCGGCTCGTGCGCCGCATCTGCACCGGCTGCAAGGTCGAGGCGCCGCTGCCGATGAAAGCCCTCATCGACGCGGGCTATCCCGAGGACGTTGCGAAGTCGGTGAAACCGATGAAGGGTGGGGGCTGCGAACGGTGCAACAAGACCGGCTACAAGGGACGCGTCGGATTGTATGAGGTGATGGCTGTCAGCAATGAGCTGCGCGAGCTGATTCTCGTCGGCGCGTCCGGCCTCGAGCTGCGGCGCAAGGCGATCGAGGAAGGCATGATCACGTTGCGCGGCAGCGGCCTGCGCAAAGTCAGTGCGGGCCTGACGACGATCGAAGAGGTCGTGCGGGAGACCGTGAAGTAGCAACCCTTAGTTGAGAGCAGACACCATATGGCAAACCTCCCCGACCTCTTGAAGACGCTTGTGGAGATGGGCGGCTCCGACCTCCACATCACCACGCAGTCGCCCCCGCAGATCCGTGTGCACGGCCACCTGCAGCGGCTGCAGCTGCCGGACATGCAGCCTGCCGAGACCAAACAGCTCGTCTACAGCGTGCTCACCGACTCGCAGAAGAAGCGGTTCGAGGAAACCAACGAGCTCGACTTTTCATTCGGCCTCAAGGGCCTCGCGCGCTTCCGGTGCAACGTCTTCAACCAGCGCGGCGCGGTCGCCGCCGTCTACCGGTTGATTCCCGAGAAGATCAAGTCGTTCCAGGACCTGGGCCTGCCGGCGGTGCGCGCGTGGCTCGCGGAACGGCCGCGCGGCCTCGTCCTGATCACCGGTCCGACCGGCTCGGGCAAGTCCACGACGCTTGCACCCATGCTGGACAAGATCAACACCGAGCGGCACGACCACATCCTGACGATCGAGGATCCGAACGAGTTCGTGCACCAGCACAAGGGCTGTCTCGTGAACCAGCGCGAGGTACACGCCGATACGAACAGCTTCTCGAACGCGCTGCGGGCCGCGCTTCGAGAGGACCCCGACATCGTCCTCATCGGCGAGATGCGCGACCTGGAGACGGTCGAAGCCGCGCTGAAGATCGCCGAAACGGGCCACCTGACATTCGGCACCCTGCACACGAACTCGGCGGCGCAGACGATCAACCGCATCATCGACATCTTCCCGTCCGGTCAGCAGGGGCAGATCCGGACGCAGCTGTCCCTCGTGCTCGAAGGGATCGTCTGTCAGTCGCTGCTGCCGAAGAAGGACGGCAAGGGCCGCTGCTGCTCTCTGGAGATCCTGGTGCCGACCCCGGCCATCCGCAACCTGATCCGCGACGACAAGATTCACCAGATTTACGGCGTCATGCAGGCCGGCCAGCAGGGCAGCGGCATGCAGACCGCGAACCAGTCGCTGGCGAGCCTCTATCAGAAAGGCCTGATCACCCTCGAGGTCGCCATGGGCTCCTCCTCGCTCAAGGAAGAACTGCAGGACCTGATCAATCGCGGCGTCGGCGTCGTTGCCGGCGCAGGAATGGGAGGGAGGCCGGGCGCGGGTATGCCGCCGCGGCCTCCGGCCCGATAAGAGGTAGAACACCATGCCGACCTTTGCCTACGCGGGACGGACGCGCGCCGGACAGGACGTGACCGGGGAGCGCATCGCGGACAACATGGACGCAGCCGTCGCGATGCTGCGGCGCGAGCAGATCCAGGTCACGAAGATCACCGCCGCCAAGGAAAAAGCCAAGAGCACGGCCGGCACCGCCAAAGGCGGCAAGAAAATCGCCGCCAAGAGCCTGGCGATTTTCACGCGGCAGTTCTCCGTCATGATCGACGCGGGCCTGCCCCTCGTGCAGTGCCTCGACATTCTCGGCACTCAGGAAGAGGACAAGAACTTCGCCGGCGTCATTCTGGCCACGCGGACCGACGTCGAGGGCGGCATGTCCCTCGCCGACGCGATGAAACGCTATCCGAGGACGTTCGACCCGCTGTTCACCAACATGATCGCGGCGGGCGAGGCGGGCGGTATTCTCGACACGATTCTCAAGCGCCTGGCAACCTACATCGAGAAGAACGTCAAGCTGCAGGGCGAAGTGAAGTCGGCGATGATTTACCCGATCGCCGTCATCTGCATCGCCGGTGTCATCGTCGGCGTGATTCTCTGGAAGGTCATTCCGACGTTCGCCGCGATGTTTGAGAGCCTCGGGGCGCAGCTGCCGGCGCCGACGCGGTTCGTCATCTGGCTGAGCAACAACCTCATCCGGTTCGGGCTGCCGCTCATCGGCGTCGCCATGGCCGGCGCCTACGGGTTCCGGCAGTGGTACGCGACCGACGGCGGCAAGCACATCGTCGACGCGACGATGCTCAAGATGCCGATTCTCGGCGACATTCTCCGCAAGAACGCCGTCGCACGATTCTGCCGCACGCTGTCGACGCTGATTTCCTCTGGCGTCCCGATTCTCGACGGCCTGGAAATCACGGCGAGAACCTCGGGCAACATCATCGTCGAGGACGCGATCATGTCGACGCGCAAGAGCATCGAGCGCGGCGAGACGATCGCGGCGCCGCTCAAGGAGACCAAGGTCTTCCCGGCGATGGTCGTGCAGATGATCGGCGTCGGCGAGGCGACCGGCGCGCTCGATACCATGCTCGCGAAGATTGCCGACTTCTACGAAGAAGAAGTCGAAACGGCGGTGGCCGGCCTGCTGACGCTGCTCGAGCCGGTCATGATCGCCGTGCTCGGTGTGGTCGTCGGCGGCATCGTCATCGCGATGTACATGCCGATCTTCGACCTGATCAGCAAGCTGACGTAGAACGCGGTTCTCGATGCAGAAGTCGGGACTGCGGCGACAGGTCGCGTGGCTGATCTTCATCCGCGCCGTCATCAGCACGATGCTGCTGGGGTCGGCGACGTTCATGGAGATCCGCGCGCCCGGGTTCTTTCAGGCCAGCAATCCGTTCTTCTACCTGATCGGCCTCACCTATGCGCTGACGATCTGCTATGCGATGACGCTCCGCTTCGTCGAGCGTCATCGCTGGCTCGTCGACCTCCAGCTCGCCGGCGACGCCCTCATCGTCTCGTCGTTCATTTATTTCACTGGCGGCATCGGAAGCCTGTTCACGTCGTTGTATGTCCTGCCGATTGCGGCGGCCAGCTCGCTGCAGTTCCGCCGCGGCGGCCTGCTCGTCGCTACGCTGAGCGCGGTGCTGCTCATCGGACTGGTTGCGTCCCAGTTCTTCTACAACGGGCTGCCCATCTCGCCGCGGTCGGCTTTCTACACAATCACTCTGAACGTGTTCGGCTTTTTCGCGGTCGCGCTGCTCAGCGGATCGCTGGCCAACAGCCTGCAGTCCGCGGGCGCGCGGCTGGAGCAGGCGTCCGAAGAGATCGCCGACCTCCAGGCGGTGAACCAGATCATCATCGACAGCCTGCCGAGCGGTCTCGCCACGACCGACTCGGCGCTCCGCATCCTGACGTTCAACCGCGCGGCCGGGTCGATCACGGGCGTGCCGGCAGAGGCGGCGATAGGTCGGCCGCTGCAGGACGTGCTGCAGCTGTCCAACGCCATCATGGGGTCGATTACGGGGCCGCTCGACGTGCCGGGCGTCCGGCGGCATGAGTTCCGTTACCAGCTGCCCGAGGGCCGCGGTGACCGGGAGATCGGATTGACCGCCACCGAACTCGAAACCCCCGGTGGCGGGGCGGGGCTGCTCCTGACGTTTCAGGACGTGACGGGCATCAAGAAGCTCGAGCGCGACGCCGCCATCCAGCAGCGCCTCGCCGCGGTCGGCGAAATGGCCGCCGGCATTGCGCACGAGATCCGCAATCCGCTGGCGTCGATGTCCGGATCGATCCAGATCCTGCGGCAGGAGCTTCCGCTCAGCGCCGAACAGGAGCAGCTGATGGACATCGTCCTCCGCGAGTCGGAGCGGCTGAACGCGACGATCCGGTCGTTTCTGGCGTACGCGCGGCCGCACCGCTTCCAGATCGTGCGGTTCGACGTCCGGCGAGCGATCAACGACACGGCGCTGTTGCTGCGGCACAGCTCCGAGGTGAGCGAGGGGCACGTGATAGCGGTCGACGTGCCGCGCGAAGAGCTCGGCTACGACGCCGATGAAGGCCAGATCAAGCAGATCATCTGGAACCTCGCGACGAACGGGCTGCGCGCGATGCCGAAGGGCGGCCGGCTGCGCCTGATGGCGAGCATCGACAAGAACACGGACAGCGTCGTGCTGGCGGTGCAGGACGAAGGCGTCGGAATGGCCCCCGAGGAGGTCGAGAGCCTCTTCCAGCCGTTCCACGGCCGATTTGCCAAGGGCACCGGCCTCGGGCTCGCAATCGTCCACCGCATCGTCAGCGACTACAACGGCGAGATCCGCGTCAGCTCCGAGCCCGGCGGCGGGACCACCGTCTCGGTGCGTCTGCCGGCGCGCGCGTTCGCGGCGGTGTCGCTATGAGCACGGCCGCCGTTCAGCCGGCCGCCGCAGCCAGCGAGCGCCGCCCGCCGCGCATTCTCGTCGTGGACGACGAGCGATCCATGCGCGAGCTGCTGGCGATCGTGCTGAAGCGCGAGGGCTACGACGTGCTGCTCGCCGAGAACGGCAAGATGGCCGTCGACCTGATCGAGAAGGAGCCGATCGACCTCCTGATTTCGGACATCAAGATGCCGGACCTGAGCGGTGTGGACGTCCTCCGCGCGGCGAAGAAGGTGGACCAGGACATCCTGGGCATCATGATCACGGCGTTCGCCTCGACCGATACCGCGGTGGAAGCGATGCGTCTGGGCGCCTGCGACTATCTCAGCAAGCCGTTCGACATCGACCTTCTCAAGATGAAAGTGCGGGAGAAGATCGAGAACCGGCAGCTGCGTCAGGAGAACGTCCTCCTGAAACGGACGCTCGGCCTGACGCACCAGTTCTCAAACATCATCGGCCGGAGCGAGTCGATGCTCGACGTCTTCAAGATGATCGAGACCGTCGCGAAGACGAACAGCACGATCCTGCTGACCGGCGAGTCGGGAACCGGCAAGGGTCTGGTCGCTCAGGCGATTCATTTCCACTCGCTGCGGCGCGACAAACCGATGGTGTCGCTCAACTGCGGTGCGCTGCCCGAGACGCTGCTCGAGTCGGAGCTCTTCGGTCACATGCGCGGGTCGTTCACCGGCGCGGAGTCGAACAAGAAAGGCCTCCTCGAGACCGCCGAGCGCGGCACGATCTTCCTCGACGAAATCGGGGAGATGAGCGCAGTGATGCAGGTGAAGTTCCTGCGCGTGCTGCAGGAGCGGCGCTTCCGGCGCGTCGGTGGACTCGAGGAGCTCCAGGCCGACATCCGCGTCATCGCGGCGACCAACCAGGATCTGGCGAAGGCCGTACAGGAAGGGCGCTTCCGCGAGGACCTCTTCTACCGCATCAACGTCATCCCGATCGCGCTGCCGCCGTTGAGGGAACGCCGCGAGGACATCCCGCTCATCGCCGAGCACTTCCTCGCCAAGTACCGCGATCAGATGGACAAGCAGATTGCCGGCATCTCGCGCGAGGCGCTCGAGCTGCTGATGCAGCACGACTGGCCGGGCAACATCCGCGAGCTCGAGAACGTGCTGGAACGCGCCGTCGCGCTCGAGACGACGAAGGCGATTCTGCCCGACAGCCTGCCGCGCAGCGTCCGAGGCGACCGGCCGCGGCCGGGCGGCGCCGCCGCCGCCCCTGAGGTGCTGCCCGAATCCGGGTTCGATCTCGAGGCCCACGTCAAGGAGATCGAGCGCGGTTACATTCCCGAGGCGCTGCGCCGGGCCGGCGGCGTGCAGGTCAAGGCCGCCGAGCTGCTGGGCATGAGCTTCAGGTCGTTTCGCTATTACGTGAAGAAATACAACTTGCGTTGATCCGCCTCCTGGTCGCGGCTGCGTCGGCGTCGGCGCTTCTGCTGGTGTCCACGTACGACCTGCTCGCATCGATTCCGTTTGCGTACCAGCAGTTCATCGAGTCGCCGCCGTTCTGGTGGATGCCGATCCTCGCGCGGATGCAGCCGATGCTGTTGCTCGCATCGCTCGGCGGCCTGCGGTTCGCGATGGGCAGTCTCAGCGACGCGGGCCGCCGCTCGTTCCGTCTGCTGACGATCGCGGCGTCGACGTTTGCGGCATGCGCGGCGCTGCCGATGCTGGTGCCCGCGCTCTCGTCCTTCGGGCTCTCCGCCGCGCTCTCGTTCGCCCCGCTCGTCGTGCTCGCATGGGCATCGGCCATGCGCCTGATTGAGTCCGCCACGGGGACGCGTCGGCCGGACGGCACGCTCGCGGCGGCGGCGATCGGCGGCCTCGTCGCCTCCGCCGCCTTTGCGCTCAACGCGGGCTTCGCGGAACCGGGCGTCGCGGTGCTCCAGCCTCGCGAAGTCGTCCTGGGATCCGCGGCAGCGCTCGTGGCTCATGTCGTGCTGTTCGCCATTGCATGGACGGCGGTCCAGGCCGCGTACGGGTTCGGTGCCCGTCGATCGCCGGCCGGCGTCACGCCGGACATGGCGGTCGCCGTGGTCAGCAGCGCCGGCCTCAGCATCCTGCTCTTGCGGTGCGTCTTTTCATCGCTGATGCTCGACCCGGCCGTCGCTCTGGCGATGTCGGTCGCATCCGCCGCGAGCGCGGTTCTGTTCTGGATGGCATTCGTGCGGACGGCGCCGCGCGCGCCGTGGGTGTCGCGCACGATGGCGCCGGTCGCTATCGTGCTGTGCGTGCTCGCGCTGCCGCCGATGCTGCGATTCGCGGACTGGGCCTCGTCCATCCACAAGATGCTGGTCATGCTGGTATGGCTGTCGGCTTACAGCCTTGCCGCGGCCGTTGCGCGAGGCCGCCGCGCGCTGGCCGTTCTGGGCACGGCCGTGCTCGCCGGATGGGGTGTGGGCGTCGTCGCGAGCGTGCGCGAGGCCGCGCACTCGGGCGAGATGCAACCGTTGGACGCGTCGCTGGCGCTCGAACGCTACGCAACCGTCGACATGTCGCTCAGGGCGCTGATGGACGTCGGGCGTCCGATTGTGAGCGACCGCGGGTTTCTGACGCAGCTCCGCGAGACCGGTGACGTGACGTACAACCGCGGTCTGCCGGCCGTGCCGCTGCGTCTCGCGGGTGACATCCGCGTCGAGACGCGTCCGCCGAACGTCTTGATCATCGTTGTCGACAGTCTGCGTCCGGACTATCTGTCGCCGTACAACCCGCGCGTGACGTTTACACCCGCGGTTGATGCATTCGCCAGGGACAGTGTCGTGTTTCGCCGCGCGTACACCGCCTACTCGGGTACTGGCCTGTCCGAGGCGGCGCTATGGGCGGGCGCGCTGGTCCAGCGCGCCATGTACGTGAAGCCTTTCGCTGCCATCGACAACCTCGAGCGCCTCACGGTCGGGGCAGGGTACCGGCGTTATGTCAGCATCGACGAAGTGATGGACCGCATCCTCGAAGACCAGATCCGACTCGTGCGCCTCGACGCCGACATCATCCATGAAGGACGCGAGAACGACGCGTACAAACTCGACTTCTGCCGGACGGTCGGCGAGTTCACCTCACACCTGGACGCCGAGTCCCAGGCGCAGCCGTTCTTTTTCTACACGCAGCCGAAGAACCTGCACATCCGCGTCATCGCCGGCGACACGCCGAATTACGGCACGCTACGGGGCGCAGATGAGTTCTTCCGTCCGGCCGAGGACACCATCCGACGGCTGGATGGCTGCTTCGGTCGTCTGATCGGATATCTGAAGGAGAAGCGGCTGTACGAGGACAGCATCATCGTGCTCACCGCTGACCATGGCGACGCGTACGGGGAAGAAGGACGGTGGGGACACGCCTTTTACGTGACGCCCGAGACACTGCGCATTCCATTGATCGTTCACCTGCCCGAGCGGCTGAGGCCACAGCCGTCCGAGGCCTTCGACGCCGACCAGGTGGCGTGGCTTCATGACCTGACGCCCACGTTGTTCGAGTTGCTGGGGATCGCGACGCGGGCGGTCGGTACGGATCACCTGCTGGCCGGCGTGCCGCTGTTCCCGTCGCGGGCTGCCTCTACTCCGACTCAACCGGACCTGATGCTGGTCCAATCGAGCTACAGCCGCATCTTCGGATTGGTCGACCGCGACGCTCGCTGGCTCTATACGGCCGACGCCAACCGCATGGCGGAGGAGGTCTTCGATTTGACGGCCCTGCCGCCGCGGCGGATGGCCACCACCGAGGCGGACCGCTTGAAGTATCACCGGTGGCTGCTGGAGCGACTCGGGCGCCTTAATGGGTTCTATGCGCATTGACACGGCTCGTCCATTCGCTCGCCATTTTTTGTCAATACGACAAAGTACGTCACTGTCTCTGACGATGCCTTTAATGTAAGTGCCTGTAAACAAATGCGTTGTGAGGCTTGACCTGAGCTCATCCTTTGGCAAGACGGTTGCTCAAGACCGTCGCACGCAACGTCCAAATCACTGGACGAGGAGGATTGGAATGAAGATTCGTGAGTCCAAGGGCTTCACCCTTATCGAGCTGCTGATCGTCGTGGCGATCATCGGCATCATCGCGGCGATCGCGGTGCCGGGCCTGCTGCGCGCCCGCATGTCGGGCAACGAGGCGTCGGCGATCGGGTCGCTGCGCGCGATCAACAGCGGACAGGCGAGCTACTCGTCGT
>DASQHH010000264.1:0-1698 GCA_035632195.1 Vicinamibacterales bacterium | reverse complement strand
TTGAACCTGTAACCGTGAACCCGTTTTCGTCATCGACTTTCGACGCGGACCTGGCAGCCGAGCAGGCGGACGTCCGTCGAAGAACGGTCGACCTCGGACGGTCGAAATGCGGTGGAGGACTGGACGGCGACCGACACGTACGGTTTGCCGGCCGGCAGATCGATCGGAACGGTGCGCGTTTCGTTGGCGGTCATCGCCAAATCGGTCGTGCGGCCGTCGACGTCAAGCCGAACGTTGCCGGGGGACGGACCGATGTGCAGCGTCAGCAGCAGGTGCGGTGCGCCGGCCGGGACGACGATTACCTCCGCGCGTCCCGTGCCGCGGGTCCAGAAGACGCCGCCTTCCGGAAAGGCCCAGTCGTCGGTGTAGACAAAATAGGCGCCTGGCCGCGGCGGCGCGGACTCGACGGCGCGCGGCTCGACTGCGAACCGTCTCGACGCTGGCACGATGGATGCCGGCGCGACGACGAGGCGGGTGGCAGCCTGCGCGCTCGCGCGGTCGGTCATCTGCATCCAGAACAGCGGAATCTCGATCGGCATCGCGAAGGGAAGCGTGACGGGATTCGGAAGCGGTCCAGCCACGCGCGCCAGCGTCTGCCCGCGCCCGAGCGCAATCTGGAAGTCGCCGGCGCGCGGCGCCGATCCGTCGGACCACACGGTCGCCAGATAGTCGCCCGGAGGCAGCGACAGCGGACCCGTCAGCCGCCCGAGCTCGTCGGCCGGCTGGGACGGATCCAGATCGAACGTCAGTTTCGTCGCGTCGATCCACTCGGACGCGTTCATCTTCGCGAAGCGGGCCAGGTCGAACGCGCGCCGACGCTGAGGGTCGAACGCGCGCATCAGCGACAGGCGTCCGTTCGCGACGGAACGCGCCTTCATTGCCGCAGGGAAGGGCGCAGCGAAGACGAACGCCACCAGCATGACGGCGCCGGCTTCGGCGGACAGCAGTCCGGCAATAGACCAGCGCCGGAATCCGAACCACGCCACAGCGGCGGCCGCGGCGACCGCCGCGAACCACGGCAGCAGGTGGAGCAGCGGCGTCCGCCAGTTCTCGTCGGTGAACGTGGGCAGGGCGGCGGCGAGCGGCGAACTGCCTTCGAGATGCTGGACGATGCGCGCGACGCCGTGGGGATCGCTGAACAGCAGCAGTCCTCTGAAGCCCGCGACGCCGGCGATGGCAATGACGAGGCTCACGACGCACAGCATCCACGCGTTGGCCGCGATGACGCGCGTGCTGCGGAACGCCGCTGCCAGCATCGGCGCCGCGAGCGGCAGGACGGGCACGACGAACCGTGCGGGCGCGCTCGATCCGCCCCACCACATATACAGACGCGCCGAGCTGAGCACGAACGGAGCGGCCGTTGCGGCCGCGGCGAGAACGAAGAAGCGCCATCGCGGCTCCCTGAGAATCAGCACGAGGCCGACGAGCGCCATCGCGTAAATCGGCGCATACACGAGCAGCCCGAACTTCTGGTCGAACAGCGTGCCCAACACGCTTCGCGGAATGTTCTCGAGGTGGACGAACTGCGCCGCGTAATCGCCGTACGGCGCCTGAGGATCGAACGTGCCGTAGATCCAGTGGAAGAAGCCGAACCAGAGCGCAAGCGACACGGCGATCGGCGCCGCAAACGCCGCTGCTCGGATCAGACGCGCGCGGCAGCGCCACAGCAGGAACAGCGTCAGAACAGCGAGGATGACG
>DASQHH010000263.1:0-2231 GCA_035632195.1 Vicinamibacterales bacterium | reverse complement strand
ATAACGCTCGGCCGGAGCTTCGGGATCGTACCCGCCAACCGCGGCGTCGTCGCCAGCGGTCCCTACTCCATCGTGCGGCATCCGATTTACACCGGCTACATCGTCACGCACACCGCTTTCCTGATGGCGCACCCCGGCACGCTGAACGTCACCATTGCGGTCGTCGCAGACACGGCGCTCGTCGTACGGGCACTGATGGAAGAGCGTCTGATGGCGGTTGACGATGCCTACCGGACCTACTGCCGTCGGGTCGGCTGGCATCTCGTCCCGGGACTGTTCTGATGGCCAGAACGACACTGATGAACGCCAGGACCGGACGTCTTGTGGCGAGCGCTGTGGAAGTGGCCGACACGCGTGCGCTCCGCCGCCGTGGATTGCTCGGCCGGGATCGGCTGGATCCGTGCGCGGCGCTCGTACTGACGCCGTGCTTCATGATCCACACGCTGTCGATGCGCTTCGCCATCGACGCCTTGTTTCTCGATCGAGACGGGGTGGTCGTGCGGATGGTGTCGAATCTCGAGCCGGCACGGATTGCGCTCGCGCGGCGTGCCCGTTGCGTGGTGGAACTGGCGGCAGGGGTAGTCGCGTCGCGCGACGTTGCTGTCGGTGACCGCCTTTACTTCGTCCCCGACTTCAGCGCAGACGCCGGCGTCATCCAGATGCCGTTGTCTTCCTCGGCAGTCGGCGCCTGAGGGGCAGGGGCCGCCGCCGGGCGGGGCTGGTCAGGAGCTACGGTCGCTTTCTTGGGCGCGTCGGGTGTCAGCTTGCGCAGGATGGCTTCGAAGCCGGCCTGCTCCGGGTCGTAGACGCCCCATTCGTCATGTGCCGGGCGGTTGTTGTTGTTCATGACACCAATCTCATCCGGCAAGTCCCGTACCTTTGCGAACGTGCCGAATACGGCTCATTATGCGCCGGCTGATGTCGCGTTTTGTAACATTCTTGCTGCCGCCGCTACCGATTTTGACGCTAAGTCTTTGGATGGAGGACGGCTATCGTCGCCCCCAGATGTGACGCCGTATCATCCCGGAACCCCGCAACCAGCGGGCTGCGGTCCAGTGCCGACTGCACGATTCCGCGCTGAACTCCGCGGCCGCGTCCGTGAACGATTCGCACTTCATTGAAGCCCGCCTCGACCGCCGCGTTCACGTACTCATCGACCACCGACGGAATGTCGGCCGGCGCGAAAGAATGGAGATCGAGTTCGGACTCGATCGGAACGCGAATCGGATCGCTCATTTCTTCTGATACGCCGCGGTCACAATCGTCTTGATTCCACCGCGCACCGAAAAGTCGCCGACGACGGTCATGCGGCGCGGCGCGATGGCGGCGACGAGATCATCGAGAATCTGGTTCGTCACGCTCTCGTAGAAGATGCCGCGATTGCGGAACTCGATCATGTAGTACTTGAGCGACTTCAGCTCGATGCAGGCGGCGTCGGGCACGTAGCTGATCCGGATCTCGCCGAAATCGGGGAGCCCGGTCTTGGGGCACAGCGACGTGAATTCGGGGCAGCGGATGTCGATTTCGAAGTCGCGCTCCGGCCGCGGGTTGGGGAACGTCTCGAGCGCGAAGCCAGCCATGGTGTAAAAATTCTAGCACCCGGCTCGATTGACAGTGGCCAGACGGCGCGCTAGGATACCGCGGTTTTTCGGGCTAAAAACGCCAGTCTCGCTGCGCGCGCGCGGCCGGGCGTGAAGAGTGACGCGCGTCACGTGAGGGGAGAACACCGATGTCAGACGCCCGCAGGATGGGCAAATCCGAACTCTTTTCGCACTTCGCCGAGCGCTTCGACGTCAAGCGGACGCAGGCCCGCGAGTACTTCGATGAGCTGACGGCGCTGGCCGAAAAGGAGCTGAAGCGCTCGGGCGAGTTCGTGCTGCCCGGCATGGTGAAGCTCGTGGTTCAAAAGCGGAAGGCGCGCATGGGTCGCAACCCGGCGACGGGCGAGGCGATCAAGATTCCGGCCAAGACCGTCGTCAAGGCGCGAATCGCAAAGCAGCTGAAGGACGCCGTTCTCCCCCGTAAGTAGGGCGGAGCTTGCTCCGCCCATCAGTGGAGCTCGCTCGGCTCGATCGGTTTTTCCACCTCACGCGCCGGGCGCGGCGGCCTCAGGCCGCCGCGGTCGCGCCAGCGCCCGCGGCCAGCCGCCGGCTGTAGAGCGTCGCCGGTACCAGCCGCGCCGCACGCGCTTCCAGGTTCGTCACCGAGTCGTCATCCAGGATGATGCGATC
>DASQHH010000262.1:0-12081 GCA_035632195.1 Vicinamibacterales bacterium | reverse complement strand
CTCATCACCGCGCCATCGCGCGCCTCGTCGACTACGGGCTCGTCGGTCGGGACACGGCGTTCGAGGCGTGGGCATGCGGTTCCGCATGGAGCGGCAGCGTCGACGAAGCTGCCAGGGTTCGACTCGTCGCCCAAACGTTTCTCGAATCGCTCCAGACCGGGGAGGCCGCTCGCGATGTCCACGAATGCGAAGGCGTGGTGGTCGTGGTCCCTGATGTCGTTCGTCCGTCCGCCGGGGACACAATCCATGATCGACGCGTTCCGGTGTCGGCGCGAGGGATGACGTCGGTTTCAAGGCCGGCGGTGGCCGCCCTGGCAGAAATGTTCGACGTCATCGACCAGAAACGGCCATCGCTGGCGTCTCTCTGGGGGCCGCCGGGAGCGGGCAGACGGACGATCGTGGCCGCGCTCGCTCGGGCAGCGCGTTTGAAGGGGTTCGTACCGGTTGCCTCGCGGTTGCTCGGTTCGCGGTACGCCTCGCTCTGGCCCGGGCGGAGCCTTTTTGTCATTCACGACGAACGGGCAGTGGCGGCAGCGCCGTGGCGTGGTTTCCTGAGCGCGACTACCCGGACGCCTCTGCCTCACGCACTGCTCCTGGTTGGTGAGCAGGCATGGCCGTCCGTCGACGGAATCGGCCTGCGGCCGGTTGCCATCGACGATCTGGTCCGCGCCGTCGTCCCCACCGTGGTCGGATCCCGGTTCGAGGACCGCGTCCGCCGGTGCGCGGTCGAGTCGCATGGCCGGCCGGGCAGGTTCGTCCGGCTCCTCTGGCCGGATTGGGTGATCGAGCGGGCGCCCGATCGGCGGCGCGGCACGCTCCGCGCCGCGGAGCACCCGGCGATTTACGGAGACGAGCGAGCAGTCGAGGTGGCGCCCGCGCCGCGGGTCGCGCGGGGAAGCGACGCGGCGGACGACTGTTCATTGGGTTGGCCGTCTCCGGGAGAGCTCGAGTCGCTGCGCACGCGGGCGGAAGAGGCGCGGGGGCTGCTCGCACGCGGACGCCATGCGGCCGCCCTTCGCCAGCTGCGTCACGCGTGCGCCGCTGTCGCCGGGGGGGATGCCTGGACCGACGCGGCTGCCGGGTCTCTCGCCATTGCAGGGGCCCTGCTCGCGCGGGGCCGGGCTCGCGACGCGCTTGCGACGATCGAGGCGGCGCGAGAGTACGTCGATCGTACCGGGGACGAGGCGCTGGCGCGGGACGCTGCGATTCTGGGAGGAGAGGCGCGCATCGATCTCGCCCGGTTCGACGAGGCCGAGGCCGTTCTCGGCGCGGCCATCGCTGCTGCGGTCCAGGCGGGGGATGTTCCGCGACGCGCCGCCGCGTCGGTCGGACTGGCGCGGTGCCTCTTCTGGCGAGGGCAGCACGTCGACGCTGACGCGGTGCTTGGTCGGGCGCCCGATGGCCTCTCCGCGGTACTGCAGGTCCGCCGGATCCGGCTCCAAGCACGAATCGAAATCGGTCGCGGCGACGTCGCGACAGCAATGGCGCACGTGGCCGCGTTACGAGGACGACTCGATACGGGCGCCGATCCAGGATTGTGCGCGGGCATCGCCTGTACGGCTGCGTTCATCCATTTGTCCGTCGGCGATCTCGACGCGGCGATCCAGGAGGCCGCTGAAGCGGTAACTGCGGCGCGAGCGGCGCACGATCCCGTCCGGATCGTCCGCGCCCGGCTGATCGCAATTGAGGCCGAGCGCAGGCGGGACCGCGCGGGCGTTTTCGAACGGCACCTCGCGCGGCTTCAACGGATTCGCCTGTCGCTCCCTCCGCTACTGCGCGCCCGCGTGGACCTGGCTTCCGCGCTGGCCGCCGGCGGCGCCTCTCCGCCGAGCCTCGTCAGACGGCACGTGTCGGATTCCGGCATTCCATCGCTGGCGCTGTACGGCCCTGGGGCAGCCAAACGCGCCGGTCTCGACCCTGCCGTCGACGGGTTGCTCGACATCGTGCGCGCCTGCCAGACCGCAGACGACGAGGCGATTGTGTTGAAAGACGTATGCGGGCACGTCCGTCGCCAGCTCAACGCGGTCGGCGTGTCGTTCATCGCTGCGGGAGCCCCGCCGCATGCGCGCGACGCAATCGCAGCCGATGGTGCGCGCGTCGAATCGGCCATCGCGGAGCGCGCCGTCGCGGCGACTCTCGTCATCCGGCCGCATCGAAGGGAGGACCGCATCGAGGGCGCGGCGCCGGTCGTCTATGGAGGCCGTTCAATTGGCGCGCTGGCGGCGCGCTGGAGCATCGGATCCACCTACGATGCAGACCGCGCAGCGAATGTCCTGGCGATGGCCGCGACAGCTGCGGCCCCGATGCTTGGCGCGGCGCTCGCGCAGCGCGCGCGTCATGTTCCACCCGAAGGGGCCCCTGTAGCATCGCTGCTCGGCATGGCGCCGGTGATGGCGAGGCTGCGTCAGGCGGTTTCGAATGCGGGCGTTGCGCCGTTCTGCGTGCTGATCGTGGGCGAGAGCGGGAGCGGAAAAGAGCTGGTTGCCCGCGCGATCCATCGGGGAAGTCCACGGGCGGCCGGCCCGTTCTGCGCCGTCAATTGCGCAGCCCTTCCGGACGACCTCCTCGAATCGGAGCTCTTCGGTCATGCGCGCGGCGCCTTTACAGGCGCCGTGGGCGAGCGTGCCGGTGTGTTCGAAGAGGCGCATGGCGGCACGCTCTTCCTCGACGAGATCGGCGAACTGTCGTCGCGCGCGCAGGCGAAGATTCTCCGCGTCATTCAAGAGAGCGAGATACGTCGAGTCGGAGAGAACGTGCCGCGTCGCGTCGACGCGCGGCTGGTCGCCGCAACCAATCGGGACCTGACTCGCGAGGTGGAGGCGGGCCGCTTCCGGCTCGACTTGATGTATCGCCTGGACGTCATCCGCATATCCGTGCCGCCGCTGCGCGAGCGCGCGGAGGATGTCGGCCTTCTCGCCGCGCACTTCTGGGCGGAAGCCGCCGGGCGTGTCGGGAGCCGCGCGGTGCTGGCGCCGGCGACGCTCGCAGCGCTGTCCGAGTACCCCTGGCCGGGCAACGTGAGGGAGCTGCAGAACGTCCTCGCCTCGCTGGCGGTGCGGAGCCCGAAGCGCGGCCTCGTTCCGCCAACCGCGCTTCCGCCGCAGTTCTCGGGCGGCATGCGCACGGAATCATGGAGGCTCGTCGATGCAAGGCGAACGTTCGAGGAACGGTTCGTCCGAGCGGCGCTGGCGCGCAGTGGCGGCCACCGGAGCCGCGCGGCCTCAGAGCTCGGCGTGAGCACGCAGGGATTCACGAAGCTCCTGGCCCGGCTGGGGATTTCGGATTGAATAATGGCCCTAGCGCGCCCTGTTCTGCAGTTGCAGGAGCACCACATTGCCGGAGTCTTTCTTGAGACCCGCTGCCACGGTGGCGCGCGCGGCGGCGCGGTCGCCGGCGCGGAGCTGCGCGTCGGCGAGAAGCGCGACCAGATGAAGGTCTTCCGGCGCCGCGGATGACGCCTGCTGCAGCCAGTGGACGGCGTCGGGCGCGTCGTTGAGGCGCAGCGACAGCGACGCGATGCGCGATGCCCGGCTGACGAAGTCGGCATCGTTGACGACGAGAAGACCGTACTGAATGAGGGCGCGCCGTGCGGCTTCGTACCGATTCGAGAGTTCTGCGACCGTCGCGTACTGCATGAACGCCGAGGGTTCGACCGGGAAGCGCTCGGTTGCCTGCCGCAACGTCCGCTCCGCCAGATCGACCTCGCCGGCCCGCATGAGCGCGCGGCCATAGAGCGTCAGGGCGTCGCTCGTGGCAGCCGACGGGGTGCTGACGACGCGCGCCAGCGCCTCGCGCGCCTTGTTGAGGGCGACGCGGTCCTGCCGTCCGAGAGCGATGTCCAGCCAGACTTGTCCGAGGGCACGGTAGACGAGGGGGTCGTCGGGGGAGCGCTCGAGCGCTCCGCTCAGCGTCAGCACCGCGAGGTCTTCATGGCGCGCCCGCACCGGAGCGGAAGACGTTCTGGCCGCCCGCGCGTGCGCCAGGCCGATCGCGATCTGGCGCTCGATGTGATCGCGATCCAGGCTGGCGAGCACCTGCAGCTGCTCGAGCTCGTCATCGACGCGCCCCGCCGACGCATACACGTCGGCCAGTTCTTCGCGGACCGGAATCGAGCCTGGCATGAGCGCCAGAGCGTGCTCGAGCGCGACGCGCGCCTCGGCCGTCGAATCGTTTCGTTCGCCGCGGCGTTCCCGGAGGCAGACGGCCAACAGGTAGTACGCGTCGCCCATCCGTGGATCCAGTCGGATGGTGTCTCTGAGCGACTGCAGTGAACGTTCAAACTCGCCCTCGCGGTACCATGCGAGGGCGAGCTTGTAGCTGACGCGAGCCGACGTGTCGTCGAGGCGAAGGAAGTGCTGGTACGCGTCGACTGCGCGCGCGTAGTTCTGCTGCTGGTACGTGACGTCGCCGAGCTCCTCGAGCGGCCGGACGGCCGCGGGATCGAGCCGCGAAGCCAGCCGGAATTCACGCGCGGCTTCTTCGAGGTTGTTGCTGTGCAGGTAGGTCTCGCCGAGACGCAGGTGGGCCACCATCGAGTCGCTGCGGAACGCAATGGCTCCGCTGTAAGCCTCGATCGCCGCGAAGGTGTCACCGTCAGCCAGGGCGGCGTCGCCACGGGCCAGGAGGACCCGGTAATGGCGTTGGCGGGCGGCCGTCTGATAGGCGGTACCCAGGCCGACCCCGACGGCGGCCAGCACAGCCATGGCCAGAATCGTGGGTTTCACGGGCGGCTGGTATGTTACCAGCCCCTCTGGAACTTTTGACCCGGGACGGTGTCTAACATTGGTATAGTGGAACTCTCGGTGAAACAGGCGCGAGTTGCCCACTGGCTGAACGTCGGCGGCCGCGAGGCGGCCCTCGTGCAAAGGTGTGCAGCGCAGGACGATGCCGCCTACGCCGAACTCGTCGCCGAGCACCAGCGGATGGTCCTCCAGCTGGCGCTCAACCTCTTGGGCGACCACGACGAGGCCCTCGACCTGTCGCAGGAGGTCTTCCTGCGCGTCTTCCGGACCATTCACCGCTTCCGCGGCCAGTCCAGCTTGCGCACATGGATTTATCGAATTGCCATCAACCAGGCGCGCAATCGGCATCGCTTCTGGTGCCGCCGCCATCGCGCCGACCAGGTATCGCTGGATGAGCACATCGCGGCGCACGGCGACTTTCAGGCCGCCTGCAACGACACGCCGGATCGGATGTTCGCTCAAAAGGAGCTCGGCGAGCGGCTGCAGAGCGCCCTCGATCACCTGCCGTTCGAATACCGGACGGCGATCGTGCTGCGCGAAATCGACGGACTGACTTACGAGGAGATAGCGTTTTCGCTCAACATGCATCCTGCAACGGTCAAGTCGAGGCTGGCGCGCGCCCGGAAGATGCTGCGCGAAGAGCTGCGCGAGGCTAGAGCCCTATGAAAGACCTGACCTGCGCGGCCGTTCGCCGGCGCCTGGAGGCGTTCCACGATCGCGAGCTCGCGGTCGCGGACGAGATCGCCGTCGGTGCCCATTTGTCGTGGTGCGATCGCTGTGCCGCCGAGCTCGAGGCGCTGGGCGATCTGCGCGGTGCGCTGCTGGCGTTCGCGCCGTCCCGCGTCGCGCACGACTCGCTGCTGCACGATGCCGGTGCGGTATTCACGGGGGCTGTCGTCAACCGCGCGAAAGCGGAGCGCGACCAGTCGTTCTTCACGCGCATGCGCGAGCTGTTCGAGGACATGCGTCCGGTGTATGCCGGGTTTGGGTCCGCGGGCGCGACGATGGTCTGTCTGGTGATCATGCTGAGCATGATGCGGTTTGCCACCAGCGAGCGGCCCGACTCGCTCGCAGCGATGGTCAGCGTGCTCGCTTCGCCCCATGAGTGCGATCTCGGGGACTTCTCGGATGCGTCGGGCTGCCGCGCCCGGTGGGACGCACGCCTGCAACGCGCCAACGAGGACGCTGAGCTCGACGCGGTATTCACTCTCGAAGCGGCGCTGGTGACGCGGACCGGGCACCTGGCGACGCCCGCCACGCTGCGCGCCCAGCAGCGCCATCGCGAGTCGGAGGTCATCGATGCGATGCTCGACGCGCTGTCGCGCGCGCGCATGGACGGTCAAACGCCGCAAACGCCGCAGTCGCCGAACATGATCTGGCTGGTAGAGCACGCGACCGTCCGCGCCAGCAAGCAGCCAGCGCTCGACTTGCCGCTGCCCCCGAACAAGAAACGGGCCGAGGCCTCGGTCCGCAGCTCCGTCAGAGCCTGAACCCTACGGTTTCCGTGGCGCGTCAACGTGCGCCGTCGCGATGTTGTTCATCGTGTCGCTCGCGCGCAGCGTGAGGCCCCGTGAATCGAGCTCGCCTTCGAGCGGCAGTTCGTAATGCTCGTTGCGCGAGTCGGCGATCCCGTCGACGGGGAAGACCCCGCGCCAGCGCTGACCGTCCTGTGAGAACTCGACGCGCTGCACTGGTGAGTCGTCGTCCTTGACGTCGAAGGAGATGATTGTCCGCCCGCGATCGACACGGACGCCGCGGATGACGATCGCTGGCGGCGTGTTGTCGACCTCGAACGCGGAACTGTCGAGCTCACCCGTCAGCGCGTAGGCGAGCGGGTTCGACGGCGCATCGGAGGCGACGATCTTCACGAAGTAGGTGCCGTTCGGGACCGTATTGGTGTCCCACACGAGAATCGATTCCGAAATCCCTTTCCGCAGCGTTTTCCACGTCGTTTCGCCTTCGCGTCGGTACAAAACGTCGTACGACAGTTCATCGTCGTTCTCGTCGTCCGCTTTCCATTGAAGCGTCTGAAGCCCCTTCTGATACGCCCGTCGGCCGAGCGACTGGGAGGAACCGGCCTGGTTCGCCGCCTGTTGCGCGAGGCGTCGATCCGGCGTGCTCTGGTCCTCGAAGCCGGCGAGATCGGGTTCGCCGGACGAAAACGGCTTCTGAAAGACGATCCCCGGCGGGTGGACCGTGATCGAACGGACGACCGGGCGGAGATTGCGCTGCAAGTACGCGGCGCTGATCGACGTGACGATCGGACCCTCGCCCTTGCCGGTCAAGACCGCGCGCCACTGCAGGTAGCGCGCCTTCGGGCTGGTGATCGGCGATCCTTCCGCGTTGGTCGCCGCCGACGACCACGCGCTCCATGTGTCGTCGGGCGTCTCCGTGTTGCCCGAACGCGTGAACAGTTCGATACGACTGTCCGGTGGCACCGTCGCGCGCCAGCTGAGCGCACCCCAGGTCGCCACAGTCTGCGCGTCGTGCGCCTCAGATTCGTAGGTGCCGCGCGCGGCGCGCTCGGCTCCAAGCCGGAACAGTTTGCCGGGATTCGCCGTCGCGTAGTACAGGCGGTTGCGCGCGGCCCGGTAAAGAGCGGTGATCTGCTGCGCGCTGGCGCGGGCAACGAGCGTGGGGCGCAGCGGTTCGCCCTCGAGGCGATAGAGCTTCCCCTTGTTGCCGGTAGCCACCAGCAGCGCGCCGTTCGTCTCGAACGCCAGGTCGTACGGCGAGTCGTCGCGAGACTCCCAGATCTCATCCCAAACGCCGTCCGGTGCGATCCGGTACACGGCGCCCTTCGGGGACCGGCGATCCTCGCGCGATGACGTCGAAGCGCCGGACGTGCCGACATCGACGATGGAGATGGACGTGATTTCCGCGGACACCGACGGGACGGGAACCCGCGTCGGCTCCGGTAAGACGCCTCCGCTCACGGCACTATCGCTGGTCGTCGGGGACGCGCCGCCGCCGGTGGGGCGGGCGCTCAGCGCCGCTGCGTAGAGCTGCCCTTTGTCGTCGAAACGCAGTGCATGGATTTCCTGAAACGGCGAGTCGAGCAGGACGAAGCCTTTGCCGTCGGGATCGACGCGGATCACCTTGCCGGGCGTCCCGGTTCCGACGAGGAGGTTGCCGCTCTTGTCGAACGCCAGCGCCATCGCATGTGTCGCGTTGGTTCGGTAAAACGGCGCGCTTTTGCCGTCGGGCGCGATTTTGTACACGATGCCTTTGTCGCCCGTCCCGGCGTACACGTTGCCCTTCGAATCGGTGACGAGCGACCAGATGTACTTGTCGTCGGAGGCAAAGAACGCGCTGCTCTTGCCGTCGCGATCGACTTTGTAGACTTTGCCGTCGGGCGAGGTGCCGACGTAGAGCCCGCCGTTCGGCGCCGGGGCGAGCGCATGGACCTCGAGCTCGGCGCTGTCGAAGAACGTCGAACCCTTGCCTTGCGCGTCGACCTTGAACACCTTCCCTTCATTGCCGCTGCCGACAAACAGCGTTCCGTCGGGAGCCGTGACGATGGTCCAGAGGAAGGGCGCCGCCGTTTCGTACACCAGCTCTGTCGCCGGACCGAGCGTCAGACGTCCGTGGATGTCGATTGAGAGATTCTCGACGTCGCCCTTGAGGAAATCCGCCTGAGTCGCAGACGTGAAGAACTTCGGAGACGACGCGTCAATCGCGAGCGACGCTGCGAGGGACAGGACGATGACCGCTGCGACCGAGAGGGCGAGTTGCCGCATGCGCCGGCGTCAGTTCTGGGAGACGGTGATGGTCAGCGTGCGGGCGCCGTTGACCGCGTGGTCCGTGGCGATTTCCCACTCGCCGAGCGACGCGCTGTGGACCGGGTTGAAGTTGCCGCCGTTCCGGTCGCCCTCGAGGACGCTGAGGACCGAGGGCGGCAGCGACGACAGCAGCTCGCCGTTCACGACCGCACCGGGCTCCGACGCGAGCAGCTTGACGTACAGCGTATTGCTGCGCCGCGCCTTGTTGAGCGTCTTGATCATCTGGTCGACGCTGCGGGGCTGCGGCGTCCGCGCCTCGCGCTGTTCGGACTGCCAGAGACGTCCGCCGTCCGCCACGAGCACCGACAGGCTGCCGCTGGCGTTGAGCGGAATCGTGATCGGGACGGTGCGCACCATTTCTTCACCGCGGTAGGTCCGCAGCATCACCTTCAGCGGCACGGTACGGCCGGCACGCGGGCGCGGGTCGTCGACCCAGACGCGCTCGAGCGTCGCGGATCGGGGCTCTTCGGCGGTGCTGATAGTGGCCTCGACGTCGTCGATATCGACTTTCTCGTAGTCGTTGCCCATCAGCGCGGCGATTGGCGCAACGACGTAAGCGGCGGCGGAGGTCGGAGCCTGATCGCCGTAGAACATGTTGTCGAACGTCACCGGCTGATGGTTCCTGATCTTCGCGCTGCCGCGGATGCTGAACGTCATCGCGCCGTATTGCCGCTCGTACGATCCGAGCGTGTTCAAGAGCGTCGCGTACGTCATCAGCGGGCCAAACAGCTGATCATTGACGACGCCGAAGTGGAACGTGCGCGATGCCGCCCGCGATGACTCGAGCGTCAGCGTAACGGGAATCATCCGCGGTCCGGGACCGAGGCGACCCGAGACGGCCGTCGCGCGATCCTGGAGGAACGTGCCGATCACGTCGCTCGTACCCGACAGCTTCATTGACGAGAAGAGACTGGGCAGGACCGTGTACACATAGGCGCGCGTCATCGGGTACTCGGTCGGGCCGAGGTTGTACATCGGGTGCCCGAAGGCGTAGACGCGATCACCGTCGATGTGCGTCACCGTTCCGGTTGCGCCGAGTTGCAGATCGCCGCTGACCAGCATCACGCCGATGGCGTCGCCGGGTTTCAGCGGACCTTCGAACGGAACCTCCCCGCGCGCCGGTATCGCCGAACCGCCGCTCGGCAGGAATCCCTGATCACGAAGCGCAGAACCGAACAGGTCCGCGACCTCGGGTTCGAAGCCCGACATCACGAGAGGCGTGGCGATGGGTCTCATCAGCGTGCCGAGCTGTCCACCGGCGAAGCCATCGACGCTCGATGTCCCGAACAACCGGCTGTCGTCGGACCGGTCGGCGAATGAGCGGTTCCAGTTGAGCGCGCGGCGGAACGCCGCCGTGAGGCCCTCCCGTGTCAGCGGGAACTCGACGTTCACGCGCGCGCCGGACGGCCGGACGTCGTTGATGGCAGCCGCGTCGGTCATTTCGGCGATGGGCGTGATACCCGCGATCGGCTCCTTCGGGAAGCTGCCGAGTGAATAGGACACGGCGCCGACCAGCCGGTCGTTAATGAAGACCGGGCTACCGCTCATGCCCGCGATAACGCCGGTGTTGGCCAGCGGGCCGCCTTCGAGTCGCGCGATGATCAGATTGCGATTGGGGCCGATGACATTGTTGAGAACGCCGAGGATCGTGACCTTGAACTCCTCGACGCGTACGCCGTCGAACACCGTTCGGCCGACGCCGACCATCCCTGGCCGAACCTCGTCAACGCTCATCTGTGCGGTCGCGGCGGAAAGCGGTGCACGGACCACGAGTGCAACGCCGAGCAGGAGCGCGGCGGTCAGCGAGGCGATCCGGCGGACTTGCATGGGTAAGTTCCATTATAGTATCGTCCATTCTTCCGATGGGTCAGGGGTTGTTTAGCCGCTCGTCGTTCTGCGTCCAGGCTCCGCGCTCGCTCGCGTCGGCGTGGTGGTGGTATCGCAGCTCGACTGGAGAGGCAGCCGGCCTGGCCTGACCGCCACCGCGCGAACGGATTCCAAGCCTCTTCAGCCGAACGGTTGAAGAGGCTTTTTTATTTTCTGCTGATGGCTGCTGCCCGACTGTGCGTCACGGTGACCGGTGAGACGACGGCGGACCTGCGTCGCAGGCGCGACGAGGTCGCCGACGCCGATCTGATCGAGCTGCGTCTCGATACGGTTCGCGATCCGAACGTGCCCGGCGCTCTCGCCGGCCGTCGCCGCCCCGTCATCGTCACGTGCCGTCCATCGTGGGAGGGCGGCAGTTTCACGGGATCGGAAGAGGAGCGGAAGGCGTTGCTCTCCGAGGCGCTCGACCGCGGCGCCGAGTACGTCGACGTCGAAGCGCGCGCCAACTTCGGCGACCTGATCGGGCGCACGGGCGGGCGCCGCATCGTGCTGTCGACGCACGACTTCAAGGAAGTCCCGTCCGACCTCGCCTCGCGGATTCAGACGCTGCGATCGACCGGCGCCGAAGTGGTGAAGGTCGCGGCCGCGACGACGTGCCTCGCCGACTGCGTGCGGCTGCTCGAAATCGGCGCGTCCGCCGGCCGTCACGGCGGGCTCGTGCTGATCGGCATGGGGCAGCACGGTATCGCGACGCGCGTGCTCGCGGGCCGCTTCGGATCGGCCTGGACGTATGCCGGCGCGCTCGACCGCGTCGGCCAGATCGACGCGCGGACGATGACCGACGGTTATCACTTCCGCACGCTCAGCGAATCGACCGAGGTCTACGGCCTGATCGGCGGCGCCGTCTCCCACTCGGTGTCGCCGGCGATGCACAACGCGGCCTTCCGTGCGCTGCGGATCGACGCGGTTTACCTGCCGCTGCCGTCGCCGAGCGTCGACGATGCGATGGCGTTCGGCCGCGCGATGGGACTGAAGGGCGCCAGCGTCACCATCCCGCACAAAGTGTCCCTCTTCGATCGCGTCGACGAGGTGTACTCCGTAGCGCGGCGAATTGGCGCCATCAACACGATTCGCGTCGTAGACGGTCGGTGGCTGGGTGGCAACACGGATGCGCAGGGGTTTCTCGAGACGCTGCATGGACGCGTGCCGATCCGTGGTCTGCGCGCGTCCGTGCTGGGCGCCGGTGGCGCCGCGCGAGCGGTCGTGGAGGCGCTGGCTTCGAGCGGGTGCGCCGTGACGCTGCACGCGCGCCGACGGGAACAGGCGGAGGAACTGGCCATCCTCACCCCCGCGCAGATTGGTCCGTGGCCGCCTGAGCCGGGCTCGTGGGATTTGCTGATTAACTGCACGCCGGCCGGCATGTATCCCGATATCGACTCGACTCCTGTCCCGGCGGACCAGCTGACGGGCCGGTATGTGTACGACCTCGTGTACAACCCGATCAAAACGCGTCTTATCAGCGACGCCGCGCGCGCCGGCTGCCAGACGATTGGCGGGCTGGACATGCTCGTGGCCCAGGCGCACGAACAGTTCCAGTGGTGGACCGGCTCGAAGGCCCCCTCGGGCGTGATGCGGGAGGCGGCGACGAAGCGGCTCGCGGAGTTTGCCTGCGATGAAAATTACGTCGTTTGAAGAATTCAAGGAGCTCGCGCGGCGCGGCACGTTCGTGC
>DASQHH010000261.1:0-3002 GCA_035632195.1 Vicinamibacterales bacterium | reverse complement strand
ACCGGCGTGTGGGGCAGATTCAACTGGAACGACTGCCAGTTCGCTCCGTTGTCGAATGAAATGTACATACCGAATTCCGTTCCGGCATAGAGCAGCCCGGCCCGGTCGGGATCTTCGCGCACCACCCGCGTCGGCTCGTCGGGCGCAATCCCGTTGTTCCCATCGGTCAGCCGCGTCCACGTCTTGCCGTAGTCGTCGGTGCGATAGATATACGGTGCAAAGTCGCCCAGCAGGAATCGGTAGATCGCCGCATAGGCAGTCCCCGCCCGGTGCGGGCTCGGCTCGATATTCTGCACGCGCCCGCCCGGCGCCAGATCCTTCGGCGTCACGTTGGTCCATGTCTTTCCGTCGTCGCGCGTCACATAAATCGGCCCGTCGTTCGACCCCGTCCAGATCACGCCCTTCTGCACCGGCGATTCGCGGATCGTATACAGCGTGGAATAGACCTCCTCACCCGTCGCGTCGCGCGTGATCGGCGTGCCGCTCGCCTCCTGCGGCTCGCCCGGCGGAAACGCCGTCAGGTCCGGACTGATCTTCTCCCACGTCACGCCGCCGTCGCGCGTGCGATGCAGATACTGGGAGCCGTAATAGACCACCTTCTGGTCGTGCGGCGAAACCTCCATCGGCGACACGCGCTGGAACCGGTAGATCAGCGTCCCTCCGCCGTTCCCGTACAGCGACTCCGCCCCCACCCAATACCGCTGCTCGTTGGTCGTGTTGAGATTGAGCCGGCTGAACTGGCCTTTGCAGCTTCCATAAACGATCTCCGGGTGGTTCAGGTCCGGGATGATCGGCCCCGTCTCGCAGCCCGGCCCCACGCGGAAGTCCTGCCCTGTCCCATTCGGCAGACTCGGCACGATCACGGTCGTGTTGTCCTGTTGCGCGCCATACACCCGGTACGGATACTGGTTGTCCACCGCCACCTGGTAGATCTCGGCGGTCGGCTGATTCATCTGTGTGCTCCATGTTCGGCCGCCGTCGAGCGAAACATTCGCCCCGCCGTCGTTCGACTGGATCATGATGTTCGAATTCCGCGGATTGATCCACACGTCGTGGTGGTCGCCGTGCGGCGCAACCGCGCGGCGGAAGGTCTTCCCGCCGTCCGTGCTCTTGAACCAGCCCTCGTCCCCCACCCAGACGACGTCGGCGTTGTTCGGGTCCACTCCCAGGGTCGTGTAGTAGAACGGTCGCGTGATGATCGACGCCTGCCCGTTCACCTGCGTCCAGGTCTTGCCCGCGTCTTCCGACCGGTACAGCCCAGACCCCGGCTTCGCCTCGATCAGCGCGTAGATGCGGTTCGGGGCGGCCGCGGAGATCGCGACGTTGCTCCGCCCGAACAGGTCGTTCGGCAGCCCGCCCGCCAGCTTGCTCCACGTCTCGCCCCCGTCCGTGCTCTTGTAGATGCCGCCCTCTCTCGCGCCGCTCACAATCGTCCACGGCTTGCGCTGCCCATGCCACATCGAGGCGAAGATCACCTGCGGATTTCCCGGCTGCAGCTCCAGATCGGCCGCGCCGCACGAATCGGAGACGAACAGGACGTTCTTCCAGGTCTTCCCGCCGTCGCTGCTTCGGTAAACGCCGCGCTCCTTGTTCGGCACGAACGGATTGCCCAGCGCCGCCACGTACACGATGTCCGGATTCGACGGGTGCACTCGCACCGTAGCGATCTGTCCCACGTCGCGCAGTCCGATGAAGGTCCAGCTCTTGCCGGCGTCGTTCGACCTGTAAATTCCGCGCCCGATCGAAACATTGCTCCGGATCTTCGACGAGCCCGTCCCCGCGTATACCACGTCAGGGTTCGAGAGCGACACCTCGATCGCGCCCATCGACCCCAGCGGGATATACGCGTCGGAGACATTGGTCCAGGTGTGCCCGGAGTCCGTCGTCTTCCACACGCCGCCGCCCGTCGACCCCATATAAAAAGTGCCCGGCTGCGATGGCACGCCGGTGACCGTAGTGACGCGCCCGCCGCGTTCCGGTCCAATCAACCGGTACTTCATCCCCGACCAGAGGGACGGGTTGTATTTGACCGTTGGCGCGGCGAATACGGAGAAGGTCAGCGCGGCCAGAGCGGTCGCGGCCATTGCGGCGAGGATGCGCTTTGTCATGTGGGGACTCATTCCGTCGGTCGTTTCGCGTTCTCGTTTCCATCCAGAAAGCGTTCGAACCAGTAACATTGCCATTTCAGGCTCTCCACCAGGTGCTTCGGCTCGCCGGTCCTGGTCAGATTGTGATTCTCCCGCGGGAAGATCACCAGCTCCGACGTTACACCGTAATGCTGCAGCGCTCGAAACCACTGCTCCCCCTGCTCCAACGGGACCCGGTAATCGTTGTCGGAGTGCAGCACCAGCGTCGGCGTCTTCACCTTCGACACATAGTGCAGTGGCGAATATTTCCAGTACTCGTCGTAGTTGTGGAAGATGTCGCCTCCGAAGTCGCGTTCGTGGCCATAAGCGCCGTCCCGTGTGCCGTCGTCGCTGATGAAGTTCGCGATGCTGCGCAAGGTCACCGCGGCCTTGAAGATGTTGGTCTGCGTCACGATCCAGTTCGTCATGAACCCGCCGTACGAACCGCCCGTCACGCCCAGCCGGTCGCGGTCGACCCACGGATACCGCTTCAATGCTTCGTCGACGCCGGTCATGATGTCGGTGTACGCCTTGCCGCCCCACTCCAGTTTCACCGCGCGTTGGAACGCCGCGCCGTAGCCGATCGACCCGCGCGGGTTGGTGAAGAACACCGCCCAGCCGCGCGACGCGTAGACCTGGAATTCGTGATACCAGTTGACCCCGTACATGTTCGCCGGCCCGCCGTGGATGCTCAGCACCATCGGATACTTGCGGCCCTCCTGCCAGCCGGCCGGCTTCATGAGAAATCCGTCGATCTCCAGGCCGTCCGCCGCGCGGAACGGCAAGCGCTCGATGGGCGCGAGTTGCAGGCCGGCGAGCAAATCGTCGCTGACGTGCGTCAGCCGCCGTTCGCCGGAGCCGTCCAGCGCCGACGTG
>DASQHH010000260.1:0-3195 GCA_035632195.1 Vicinamibacterales bacterium | reverse complement strand
CCGGACCTTGCCGCGCCCGGTGTCCGCATCGTGTCGCTGCAGGCGAACAACGCCGCGCTCCCGGCGACGTATCCGACGCTGCACGTGGCGGGGACCGGCAACAACCAGTACATGCTCCTGAGCGGCACCAGCATGGCGACGCCGATGGTCAGCGGCGCGGTCGCGCTGCTGCTGCAGGGACAGCCCGGGCTGTCGCCCTCGCAGGTGAAGCTCGCGCTTCAGAACGGCGCGACGTACATGACCGACGGCGGCCTGATGGGCGCCGGAGCGGGCAACGCGAACTTCTGGGCGTCGCGAAAACTCGCATCGACCGGACTGGTCGCGGGGCTGATCAATACCGTGGTCGGCCTGCTCGGTGTGAACTCGAGCGGTGCGTCGTACTTCGACGCCGGCTCCCTGCAGAACAACCTGTATCAGGGGACCGGCATCCGGCTGTTGTCGACGCTCCTCGCGCCGCTCGCGTGGCTGAATCCCGGCCTGCTGAACTTCGGGCAGCTGAACCTGCTCGGCACGGGCAATCTGCTGGCGAACGTCGTGCCCAAGTATCTGCTCTACGGCACCGTCGCCGGCTGGACGCAGGCGCAGACAATCACGTGGGGCACGCAGATCAACGACCCGTCCGGGCAGACCATTACGTGGGGCACATCCGAGGACGGCGACACGATCACGTGGGGCACGGGCGGCACCGGGACGATGAGGCCGGATGCTCAATAGACCCCTGACCGATGAGGGCAGGGCGAAAGTCCTGCGCGCGTACATCCTGGCCGTCGCGATGGCCGGGGTGTGCGTCCTCGTCGATGCGGCGCTCAGCTCGGTTCGCGCGCCGCACCCCTTTGCATGGCTGGCCCTGGCCGCCATCGCCGTCGCCACCGGATCGTTCAAGCTGAATTTCGCCGGCAACTCGGCCGACATCGCCATCGACGACACGTTCTACATGGCGATCGCCATTCTGTTCGGGCCCGGCCCGGCGACGGTGGCGATCGCTGCCGGCGGGTTCGCGCTGCCCGTGCGCCGGCGGCGGCCTCTGCGGCAGATCGTGTTCAACACCGCGTCGCTCGCGCTCTCGATGTGGGCAGCATCGAGCACCTTCTTCCTGATAGCGCAGGTCGATCCGCTCGCCATCAGTCGAGCGCCGATGGCCACGCTGGTGCTTCCGCTGCTTGCGCTGTGCGTCGTCTACTTCGTCTTCAACACAGGGCTGATGGCGACCGTCATCGGCCTCGACACTCGCACGCCGCCGCTGCAGATCTGGCGCGCGCACTTTCAGTGGCTCTCGGTCAGTTTCTTCGGCGCCGCATCGCTGGCGTTCTGCCTCGTGCTGCTGCTGCAGCAGGCGAGCATGGCGGCGCTGGTCATCGTGCTGCCGCTGCTCGCGATCTTCCATCTGACCCTGCGCGCGTCGTTCGGCCGCCTGGACGACGCAAACCGTCATCTCAGCGACATGGATCGCTTGTACCTGTCGACGATCGAGACGCTCGCGATGGCAATCGATGCGAAGGACGACGTGACGCACGATCACGTGAGGCGCGTGCAGACGTACGCCAGCGGTCTCGCGAAGGCGCTCGGCGTCGCGGACGAGCTGACGCTGAAGGCTCTGGCCGCGGCCGCGCTGCTGCACGACACCGGCAAGCTCGCAGTACCCGAGCGCATCCTGAACAAACCTGGAAAGCTGACGCCGTCCGAGTTCGAGAAGATGAAGCTCCACGTCGACATCGGCGCGGACATCCTGTCGCTCGTGGAGTTCCCGTTCCCGGTGGTGCCGATCGTGCGCTGCCATCACGAGAACTGGGACGGCAGCGGCTATCCGCGCGGCGTCAAGGGTGACGACATTCCGATCGGTGCGCGCATCCTGTCCGTCGTCGACTGCTTCGATGCGCTGACGTCCGACCGGCCGTACCGCCGCCGGATGACCGACGAGGAAGCGCTCGGCATTCTGCGCGAGCGGAGCGGCAAGATGTACGACCCCGCCGTTGTCGAGATGTTCACGCGCGTGTACCGCGAGCTCCGTGTGGAGCACGAGCCTGCGCCGGCGCACGAAGTGCTCCAGCGCGTGAGCGCGTCACGCGTGGACGATGTCGAGCCGGCGACGAACCCGAGTGAAGCGATTGCGGCCGACCTGCTGGCGTTCGTCAGCCTCGCGCGCGTCGCGAGCGGCGATGCGGGCGTGTCCGACGTGCTCGCGCTGTCGTCGAATCTGATGCAGAACCTCGCACCCGGCGTGACCGGCGTCTGGTATCTCGTAGACGAAGGGCAGGACCGCCTGGTCGCGCAGGACGCGTTCGGGCCGGCCGCGTCGACTCTGCGCAACACGACGTTTGCCATCGGCGACCGATTGACCGGGTGGGTGGCGTCGACGCACCAGCCCATTCTCGGGTCGGACGCGAACCTCGACCTCGGGTCGCGCGCCGAGATGGCTGTCCCGGCGCTGACGCGCTGCGTCGCGGTCCCGCTGCTGAAGGGCGACCGCCTGGCCGGCGTGCTGAGTCTGTATGCCTCCGACCCGGCGGTGCTGACCGAAGAGCGCGGCCGCCTGGCGCAGATGATCGCGCCGCATCTCGCGTCCGCCATCTCCGCGGCTCGCGGGACTGTTCCACCGGCGCGCGACCACAAGCCTGCCGAACGCGTCCCGGTCGGCGCCTCCTCTCGCGAAACCCGCGTCGTCGCGCACTGAATCCTGGCTCCCGGTTAACCAAACGCGACTCGTTGGCGCCCGATCGCGTTTCTTGTCGTCCGATCGCGTCCGCCGGCGCGTGAAACACGTACGCCCGGCCGCGAGTCTTTCCCGCCGCGTCGACCAACCCAAACCCGCACGCGCAGATCCAACCCCCCGTATGCAGATCCGAGATCCCGGACGCCGATCGCATCCGCAGCTCTGCAAATCGCATCCGCACGTCCGCAGGTGCCGTTTCGCGTTTGTGAGGTGTCGTATTTCTGTGCGCGAATGAGTTTTGCGCATGAATCCAGACACTTTCCGTCGCTCGTTACCGGAGGTCCGATACGACGTCGATCGACACGACCTGCCATACCCAGCGGGCGGGCCGCTTCTCAGCGGTGGGGACCAGGAGAAGCGGCACCTCGCGCGGGCGCGTGTGAAAGCAAGGAACTCGGGTTACACGGCCGTCCCTGCGAAACGCGCACTGAAGCTCGTTCGCGCGTCAACGCGGGGCGTCAAGAATCGCGTGCGACCGGAGATCA
>DASQHH010000259.1:0-2045 GCA_035632195.1 Vicinamibacterales bacterium | reverse complement strand
GCGACCGCATCCGCAAACGCGCGGTGCGATCGGCGGGCTCGTCATGGCTGCCCGCACGGCTCGCGGCGGTCCGCATCTCCACAGGCCGGAGCGTGACGCGTGCGGCGATGGCCGGCGACGAGGTTCGTCTGACGCTCGACGACGGCACGGACCGGCGCGTCCAGCATGTCCTGCTGGGCACGGGATATCGGGTCGATCTCGCGCGATACGATTTTCTGCCTGCCGAACTCCTGTCGCATGTTCGTCAACTGGATGGCTCGCCGGAGCTCGGGGCCGGCTTCGAAAGCTCCGTCCCGGGCCTGTATTTCATCGGCGCGGCGGCCGCGCGCTCCTTTGGACCGCTTCTGTACTTCGTTGCCGGTACCGAATTCGCGTCCCAGACTCTGACAGGCCACCTGCAGCGCCTCCGCTGATGTCGACGCGGGAGACGTTCGCAGGCCGCGTCGGGGCGGTTGTCGTCGGCGGAGAACATCCAGGGCTGGGCGTCGCGCGCAGCCTCGGTCGACGTGGCGTGCCGGTTGTCGTCGTCGACGATCAGCTGAGCATCAGCGCGTTCTCGCGATTTGTGTCGAAAGTCGTTCGCGTCCCGGATCTGCGCGACGAACGGACGACCGCTGATTCCCTTCTCGACGTCGGCAGGCGTCTCGACCTGCGCGGCTGGGTGCTGTTCCCCACACGCGACGAAACCGTTGCCGCGATCTCGAAGTATCGCGCCGAACTCCTCGACATCTATCGCGTCATCACTCCGATATGGAGCGCCGTCGAGTCCGCATGGGACAAGAAGAAGACGTACGAATTGTCGGAAGCGCTCGGTATCCCTTGTCCTCGAACGTTCAATCCGCGGACCGATGAAGACCTCGAGTCGTTGCGCGACGCCCTTCCGCTGGCGCTCAAACCTGCGGTGAAGGAGCACTTCTTCTATGCCACGCATGCCAAAGCGTGGCGTGTCGACACGATGGCGCAACTGCGGGCGCGGTATGCCCAGGCACGGAGGTACATCAAGCCTGAAGAAATCCTGCTCCAGGAGATCATCGACGGCGGGGGCGATCGGCAGTTTTCGTACTGTGCGTTTTTCAAGGAGGGGAAGGCGCACAGCACGCTGCTGGCGCGCCGAGAGCGCCAGCATCCGCGCGAGTTTGGCCGCGCGGCGACATACGTCGAAACAGTCGAAGTCCCCGCGATCGAAGAATTGTCCGCGCGCTTTCTGCGAGCGATCGATTACTACGGTCTTGTCGAGATCGAATACAAGCAGGACCCTCGCGATGGCAGGTACAAACTTCTCGATGTCAACGCGCGGACCTGGGGCTTTCATACACTCGGTTTCCCGGCCGGGATCGATTTCCCGTTTCTGCAATTCGCCGACGCCATAGGGCAGGACATGCTGCCCGCACGGGCGGCGACCGGCGTCGGATGGCTCCGGTTCGTCGCAGATATCCCGACGGCATGGGGGGACCTGCTGTTCGCGCGACTGACGCCGGCACGGTACGTGGAATCGCTGAGGCACACGCAAATCGAATCCGTATACGCGCCGGACGATCCGTTGCCGTCGGTCGGCGAACTCGCGCTCCTCCCGTATCAAGTGGTCCACAAGTACTTCTGACGGGCAATCGATTATGACGAGACGCGGCGGACAGGTCGATTTCGAGATTGAGCACGGCGAGCACCTGCTCGAGAGCGATCCCGAGACGACGTGGGGATGGGGCACGCCCGCAGGCCGCTTCAGGGTCGCGGCCCGCATCGCCTGGTTTCAGCGCGTCCTCGGCCTGCGTCCTATGCAGCGTGTCCTCGAGTGCGGGTGCGGCACCGGCGTTTTTACGAGCCAGCTCGCCCGATTTCCCATCGACCTGACCGCGGTCGACATCTCGCCGGACCTGCTCGAACGAGCGAGGGCCCGGACCGAGTGCCGTTCCGTGGCGTTCGCGCGTACGAACCTCGAGAACCCGGTCGAGCTCGAAGATGCGAGCTTCGACGCGGTCTGCGGCGTGTCGGTCCTTCACCACCTCGATACGAAGGCCGCGTTGCCTGCCCTCTTCCGCAAGGTGCGT
>DASQHH010000258.1:0-4820 GCA_035632195.1 Vicinamibacterales bacterium | reverse complement strand
CAGCCCGCCGGGCTGCGCCGACGCCGACACCGCAGCGAGTGCGATCAGGGTAAGAACTCTACGGGTCATCGCTCGGCTAAAGCCTCGCGCTCCTCTTCTGAAGCCTCGCGCTCCTTCTGAAGGCTCGCGCTCCTACATTATCTTCTTCTGCGCCGCTCGTGCGAGGACGACCGCGAGCGCGAAGAACAGAAGGCCGCCGAATATCTGGCCGCCCACGCCGTCATGCAGGAAGGGCAGGGCATTTCCGACGGCCGCGAATATCGTTTCGTTGTGGGTGCCCACCAGCACCGCGTACAGAATGCCGCACAGCGAGCCGCCGGCAATCAGGCCCGAACTGAAGAGAGTGCCGGCGCCCACTTCGGACTCCTGGGCGGCGCCGGTCTTGCGCTCGACGTACGCGCGCACGAGACCGCCGATGAAAATCGGCGCGGTCGTCGCAATCGGCAGATAGGAGCCGACGGCGAACGACAGCGAATGGATGCCGCATAGTTCGAGCGTCACCGCGATGAAGACGCCGACCAGCACGAGGCCCCACGGCAGGTTGTGGCTCAGCAATCCCTTGATGATCGTCGCCATCAGCGTCGCCTGCGGCGCCGCGATGTCTTTCGACCCGATGCCGAACACGTTGTGCAGGTAGATCGTCGTCAATCCGATGACCGTCGCCGACGCGACGACGCCGATGATGAGCCCGATCTGCTGATAGATCGGCGTCGCGCCGACGATGTAGCCCGTCTTCAAGTCTTGAGACGTCCCGCCGGCGTTCGCGGCCGCGATGCAGACGACGGCGCCGACGCAGAGCGCAATCGGCGCGTAGACGTCGCCCGTCCAGCCGAGCGACACGAACAGCAGGCAGGTCAGGATCAACGTTGCAATCGTCATCCCTGAAATCGGATTCGACGAGGTGCCGATGAGCCCGGTGATGCGCGACGACACCGTCGCGAAGAAGAACCCGAAGACGATGACGAGGATGGCCGCCAGGATGTTGCCATAGGTCGGCAGGCTCGGCACGGCGACGAGGAACACGCCCAGCGCCAGCGAGCCGCCGATGACGGTGATCATCGGCAGGTCGCGTTCGGTGCGCAGGCGCGCGGCCGCGCCGGCGCCGGCGCCGAAATCCTTGATGCCTTCCCGCGCCGACGCGACGATGGTCGGAATCGTGCGCGCGAGCGTGATCAGGCCGGCCGCCAGCACCGCGCCCGCGCCGATGTAGCGGATGTAGGCGCTCCAGAGGTCGCCGGGCCCCATCTGGTTGATCGTCAACGGACCGCCGTTCAGGCCGCCCGTCGCGTACTTCGGATGGATCGGCGGGAACGGCGTCGGGATGTAGGCGCCGAGAATCGACAGCAGCGGCAGCAGCACGAGCCACGACAGCACGCCGCCCGCGAACATCGTCCCCGCGATGCGCGGACCGATGACATAGCCGACGCCCATGTACTCGGGCGAGATGTCGACGTCCATCGTCGCGTTCGGGAACTGGCTGTTGCGCGGTGTCGAGTACGCGACATCGGTGACGAAGGCCGCGAACACCCACGACAGCGCTTTCCACAGCGCGCCGATGCCCAGGCCGCTGAACACCATGCCGGCGAGCTTTCCGCCGCGCTCGCCGGCGACGAGCACGTCGGCGCAGGCGGTGCCCTCGGGGTAGGGCAGGATGCCGTGCTCCTTGACGATCAGCGCCCGGCGCAGCGGGATCATCATCAGGACGCCGAGGATGCCGCCGGCAAACGCCAGGAGCGTAATCTGCACGTAATTGAAGTAGTCGCGCTCGTGTCCCGGCTGCGCGAGGAAAATCAAGGCCGGGATTGTGAAGACGACGCCACCCGCAATCGATTCGCCGGCCGACCCGATCGTCTGGACGATGTTGTTCTCGAGGATCGTGGAGCCGCCGAGCTTTTTCAGCACCGAGATCGCGAGCACGGCGATCGGAATCGACGCGCTCACCGTGAGGCCGGCGCGCAGGCCCAGGTACACCGTCGACGCGCCGAAGAGCAGTCCGAAGAGCGAGCCGATGACGATCGCCTTGATCGTGAATTCCGCCGGCGACTGTGACGCCGGCACGTAGGGCTGGAAGGCTGCGGTCGTCGTCGTTGACGGGCTCGACGCTGCAGACGGGGTCGTGGTCGACGGATGCGCCATGGAGCGGGATATTAGCACTCGCGGATCGGCTAAAATCCGAAGGACGCTTGTGAAAGAGACGAACAAAGCCGCCGAGCAGGTCTCCGAGCTGACGACCAACCGGCTGTCCGTCTACCTGCGCTGCCTCAACGCGCTCGAAGGCGCCGGCGTGCGCACCATCTCGTCACAGGCGCTCGCCGAGCAGTTCCACCTGAACGCCGCGCAGATTCGAAAGGACCTGGCATACTTCGGCGAGTTCGGCGTTCGCGGCGTCGGCTACTACGTCCGCGACCTCAAACGCCACCTGCGGCAGATTCTCGGCCTCGACCAGAAGCTGCGGGTCGCCATCATGGGCGCCGGCAACCTCGGGCTCGCGCTCGCCGATTACCCCGGGTTCCGTCAGGAAGGCTTCGAGATCTCGGCGCTCTTCGACGTCCTGCGCGAAAAGGTCGGCCTCCAGTCGCGGCTCGGCGTCGCAATCTACGACGTCCACGATTTGAAGAAAATTGCCAAGCGGGACGGCATCCGTATCGCCGTCATCGCCGTGCCCGCGCCCTCCGCGCAGCACGTGCTGAATCTCGTCGTCGCGGCAGGCATCAAAGCCGTCCTGAATTTCTCGCCCGGCACGCTGGAAGTGCCGGCGGACGTCAAGCTGAAGAGCGTCGATCTCACGGTGTCGCTCGAAAGCCTGTCCTTCTTCCTGGCTCATGGCGATGAAGACTAGGCCAGGTAGGGCGGGCAAGAGCACCCGTTTGTCTCACATCGACGAACGCGGACGGGTGAAGATGGTCGACGTCGGCGGCAAGCCGGTCACCGATCGCGAGGCGATCGCGCGTGGATCGATCGCGATGTCGCGCGAGGCGCTGCGCGCCGTCCGAAGCGGACGGATCAAGAAGGGCGATCCTCTGCAGGCGGCGCGGCTCGCCGGCATCCTCGCCGCCAAACAGACTTCCGCGCTGATTCCGCTGTGCCATCCGCTGCCGCTCACCAGCGTTGCGGTCGAGCTGACGCCGACCGCGCGCGGGTACAGCATTGAAGCCCGCGTGCGGACATCGGCTCAGACCGGCGTCGAGATGGAGGCGCTGACGGCGGTCGCCGTCGCCGCGCTCACGATCTACGACATGGTCAAGGCGGTCGACAAGCGGATGGTCATCGGCGACATCAAGTTGATGTACAAGCGGGGCGGAAAGAGCGGAGTCTTTTCCCGATGATCGAGCGCCGATTCATCTGGTTCGTCGTCGGAATGATGGTCTTCATTCCCGCGGAACTGCTCGTCGATCGCGACGGACTGGCCGCGCAGCTGGTCTTCTGCGCGGTGACGTTCGCATTCGTCTTCGCATTCACCCGGCGATCGAGCGTCCCGCGGATTCAGATTCTGTGCGCGGTGCTCGTGGCGACGCTGGCGGAGATGTTTCTGTCGCTCGCCTGGGGCCTCTACAGCTACAAGCACTTCATCATTCCGCTGTACGTGCCGCCGGGCCACGGGCTGTTCTACGCGCTCGCGGCCGACACGGCGCTGCAGCCCGGCCTGCGACGCCACGAGGCCCTGATCGTCCGCCGCGTCTTCGCCATCGGCACGTTGATCGCCCTCGTCAGCCTCGTCGCATTCCACGACACCTGGGGCTGCTTCTGGTGGATCGTCGTCCTGATGATGATCCGTTCGTCCCGTAACGGGCTGATGCTGGCTGCGTGCTACGTCTACACGACGTACCTCGAGTGGGTCGGGACGGCGATCGGCAACTGGCGGTGGAACCCGTACGTGCCGTTCGTCGGCCTGCACTCGGCGAATCCCCCGGCGGGCGTCGGCATCCTGTACATCTTGCTGGACCTCATCGTCGTGTCCCTCACCGTGCGCGCGCTCGATGAGCATCTGATAGCCGCTCCCGCCGCCGACCCGGACGTGTCTGTGGCATAGTGCGGCTGTGTACGAGAAGCTGTTTCTGCAGTCGTCCCCGACGCTCCCGACGTTTACGTATCAGATCGTGCGCGTCTACCCGCACGATCGGGAGGCGTTCACGCAGGGACTCCAGTATCTCGACGGCGTGCTCTACGAAGGCACCGGACTCGAAGGCCGGTCGTCGATTCGCCGCGTCGAGCTGGAGACCGGCAAGGTGCTGCAGCGCCGCGCCGTGTCCGCGGAGTACTTCGGCGAAGGCATCACCGTCTGGAAATCGGACCTCATCGAGCTGACGTGGCAGTCGCACGTCGCGTTCGTCTACGACCGCACGACATTCGAGCCGAAGAAGCGCTTCTCGTATCCCGGCGAGGGCTGGGGTCTGACGTACGACGGCGCGAACCTGATCATGAGCGACGGCAGCGACGAGCTGCGCGTCCTCGACCCCGCGACGTTCGTCGAGAAGCGCCGCATCAAGGTCACCGCCGCCGGCGCGCCACTGCGGAACTTGAACGAGCTCGAGTACATGAAGGGCGAGATCCTCGCCAACGTCTGGCAGACCGACTTCGTTGCGCGCATCGCGCCGGACACCGGCAAGGTGACCGGCTACGTCGATCTCCGCGGCCTGCTGACGCCGGCCGAGCGCGCGAAAACCGACGTCCTCAACGGCATCGCGTACGACGAGAAGAACGACCGGCTGTTCGTCACGGGAAAATTGTGGCCGAAGCTGTTCGAGATCAAGCTCGTTCGGAAGTAGCTGTCACTGCGCAAGGCTCAAGTCGCAACGCTCAAGGCTCAAGGCTCGAGAAGG